>NZ_JBFUID010000005.1:0-171019 GCF_056402055.1 Pseudomonas sp. P4_C4
CACAGGTTCAGCGTGATCCCTGTGGGAGCGAGCTTGCTCGCGATGGGGCCGGTACAGACGATAAAAATTTATCTACTTCGCCGTCGCCCGCACCACCGACAACTCCGGCGCCGACGTCCGCCGCTGGCTCAGGTAGCGCGTACAACTCACCCGCAGGAACGAAGCGAAATTGACCACCTCACCGCGATAGTCCATCACCTCTTCATACAGCTTGGCGATCAATTGGTTGGTGGTCATGCCGTCGACTTCGGCGATTTCGCTGAGGATGTCCCAAAACTGATTCTCCAGCCGCAGGGTGGTGACCACCCCGCAGATGCGCAGCGAGCGGGAGCGCGATTCGTAGAGTATCGGGTCGGCTTTGACGTACAGCTCGCACATGGACCTATCCCTCGTTACAGCGTGATTTTGGTACCCAGCAACCCCAGGAAACCGGCCAGCCAGTTCGGGTGCGCAGGCCAGGCCGGAGCCGTGGCCAGATTGCCCTGAACATGGCCGTCCGTCACCGGAATGTCGATATACGTACCGCCCGCCAGGCGCACTTCCGGGGCGCAGGCTGGATAAGCGCTRCACTCGCGACCTTCGAGAACACCCGCGGCCGCCAGCAACTGCGCGCCATGGCACACGGCGGCGATAGGTTTGCCGGCCTTGTCGAATGCGCGCACCAGTTCCAGGACTTTTTCGTTCAGGCGCAGATACTCCGGCGCACGGCCGCCCGGAATCAGCACGGCGTCATAATCGACGGCGTTGACCTTGGCGAAATCAAAGTTCAGGGCAAACAGGTGACCGGGTTTTTCACTGTAGGTCTGGTCGCCTTCAAAGTCATGGATCGCCGTGCGCACAGTCTGGCCGGCGGCTTTGTCCGGGCAAACGGCGTGTACCGTGTGGCCGACCATCAGCAGCGCCTGGAACGGCACCATCACTTCATAGTCTTCGACGTAATCACCGACCAGCATCAGAATTTTTTTCGCAGCCATGGGGAGGACTCCTCTGGAAGTGGGCTTGCAGGAGTATTCAAGGTAGTCCTTATCCGGCTGGGCGGGTAACAACCGGCTACTACGAATGCACAGGACCACTGTAGGAGCTGCCGAAGGCTCGCAACTGTACGGATAACTCTGCACCTAGCTGTAACAGCGGCTTACACCGGGTTTATGGCTAGATAACACCACCTCCCACCTTCCACGATTCTGGTTGCCATCATGTCCTCGCGCGAAAACACCGGCATGGCCCTGGGCCTGCTCGGCGTTGTGATCTTCAGCCTCACCCTGCCCTTCACGCGGATCGTCGTGCAGGAACTCCACCCGCTGCTCAACGGCCTGGGCCGGGCACTGTTTGCGGCGGTTCCTGCGGCGTTGCTGTTGCTGTGGCACCGGGAAAAATGGCCGACCTGGAAGCAGGTCAAAGGCCTGACGCTGGTGATGGCCGGGGTGATTCTCGGCTTCCCGGTATTGTCGGCCTGGGCCATGCAAACCTTGCCGGCGTCCCACGGTGCGCTGGTCAACGGTTTGCAGCCGCTGTGCGTGGCGCTGTATGCCGCGTGGTTGTCCCATGAGCGGCCTTCGAAAGCCTTCTGGGCCTGCGCGGCATTGGGCAGCGCGTTGGTGCTCGGTTATGCACTGATCAGCGGTGCCGGCAGCATTCAGGCCGGAGATTTGCTGATGCTTGGTGCCATTGCAGTGGGCGGATTGGGCTACGCCGAGGGAGGCCGACTGGCCAGGGAGATGGGTGGCTGGCAGGTGATCTGCTGGGCGCTGGTGTTGTCGACGCCGCTGCTGATCGGCCCGGTGGTGTATCTGGCGCTGCAGCATCAGGGCGAGGTTTCCGCCAAGACCTGGTGGGCCTTCGGTTATGTTTCGCTATTTTCGCAGTTCATCGGCTTCTTCGCGTGGTACGCCGGGCTGGCCATGGGCGGCATTGCCCGGGTCAGTCAGATCCAGTTGCTGCAGATTTTCTTCACCATCGCCTTCTCCGCGCTGTTTTTCGGTGAACATGTGGAGCCGATTACCTGGCTGTTTGCTGGCGGCGTTATTGTCACTGTGATGCTCGGACGCAAAACGACAGTGCGCCCGGCGCGAACTGCCACTGCATGACCCTGTAGGAGCCGGCTTGCTGGCGATGGCGTCCTCGAGATCGCTATCGCTGGCAAGCCGGCTCCTACAGGATTGTGATGTTTACAAATAGCCGTCAGCGCGCAGCAAGGTTTCCAGGCAATGCTCGCTGATGTGATAGAAATCCTTCAGCTCCTGAATCTTCGCCAGCAACAAGGCCGGGGCCACCGGCTCGGCGCGTTTGACCGCCAGGATCATCTTGTTCTTGTTGGTGTGGTCCAGTGAGATGAACTCGAACACTTTGGTCTCGTAGCCGCAGGCCTCAAGGAACAACGCGCGCAAACTGTCGGTGACCATTTCCGCCTGCTGGCCCAAGTGCAGACCGTATTGCAGCATCGGCTTGAGCAGCACCGGGCTCTGGATTTGCAGGCGGATCTGCTTGTGGCAGCACGGCGAGCACATGATGATCGCCGCGCCGGAACGGATGCCGGTGTGGATCGCATAGTCAGTGGCGATATCGCAGGCATGCAGGGCGATCATCACGTCCAGCTCGCTCGGCGCCACGCTGCGCACGTCACCGCACTTGAACACCAGGCCGGGGTGCTCAAGCTTGGCGGCCGCTGTATTGCACAGGGTGACCATGTCTTCACGCAGTTCGACACCGGTCACCTCGCCTTGGGCCTTCAAGGTGTTGCGCAGATAGTCGTGGATGGCGAAGGTCAGGTAACCCTTGCCCGATCCGAAGTCTGCCACGCGCACTGGTTTGTCCAGCGCCAGGGGCGACGAGGTCAGCGCATGGCTGAACACTTCGATGAACTTGTTGATCTGCTTCCACTTGCGCGACATCGCCGGGATCAGTTCATGCTGCTTGTTGGTCACACCCAGGTCGGCGAGAAACGGCCGGCTCAGGTCAAGAAAACGGTTTTTTTCACGGTTGTGCTCGGCCGATGGCACTTCGCGCAATTGTTGAGGTTTGCTCTTGAACAGCGATGACTTGCCCTTTTTGCTGTATTCGAGCTGGGCTTCGTCGGTCAACGCCAACAAATGCGCATTTTTGAACGACGCTGGCAGCAGCTCGGCAATGCTCGCCACGCCTTCGGCCAGCGGCAGGTTCTTGGTGATGTCGCGGGTTTTGTAGCGGTAGACAAAGGACAGGCAAGGCAGCGCCTTGACCGTCACCGGTTTGATGATGATCCGCTGCAGGTCCGTTTCATCGCCCACGTACTTGGCCAGCACCAGTTTGATGAACGCATTTTGCTCGAGGCTGGTTTGCACCAGGTCGATGAACTGGGCGTGATGATCCGGCGCGAGGCTGGCGGGAGTGGCGGTGACGGACATGGAAAAACGGCCTCAGGCGATGCAAATCGGAGAATGCCGGTATTTTAAGGGGGACGAGGACTTTGGGCACGGGGTTATTTTGCGGCAGGTCCCAGTCATGGTGCCCAGGACCTCAATACAACCGCTGAAAACTCAGGGTTCCACCAGGCGAAGCCTGCGGTTATTCGGCGAGTTGATGATGTGTTTGACGATCAGCCCCACTGGCACCGCCCAAGTCAGGCCATTGGCAGGGTCAGTCACCACGGCGACCGTTTCGGAACTGGCATCGATATCCAGGCGCCGCCGGTCGTTGCACGACTTGAGTACGCCGTAGGCACGGCTGACCAGCCTTTCCGCCAGGTACATCGGTACATCCATATTCTGCAGATGCTTCACCGCGCGACAAAACAGGACTTGATCATCGTTCCCCCCTTCACTTTCATGGCGCCCCAGAAACGCTTGGGCTATAGCCAACAGTTCCTCATTCATATCTGCATTTTCATCGATGACCTTCATGCTCACGTCTCCTGCGGCACGTCTGTCGTGGCAGGACTGATTGCTACGGGCCGGGCGGCACGGCGCAAATCGGGTCCGGCGCAAGGCAGGCGTACGGCCGGATTGGGCATGCCACTGGGCGAAAGTTCATGGGTCATTTCAAATTCGGCACGCACGGACCAACCGCAAGCTTCCGACGTGCATTGCAGATACGCCACCCGCAGGAAAATATGTCGGCCTTCGCTGGTGCGGATGCGCATCCTGTTCAAGCAGTGCGGGCACACCATTTTATAAGTACTCATGCTTGATTCCCGACGGTCATTGGGTGGCAATCAACCTGATCAAACGCAATACTGCTTGAGAGTTTCATCGCGGCGCTCCGGTCTTGCGAACAGTGTCTGCCAGACATAAGGAAGTGCATCGGGCAGTCGCGTAATGGGTTCGAGCCATGCTCGTAGGAAATCACCCTGATAGCATTAGGAAGTTTCGACATCGTATTCTTCTGACTCATCTTTGATGATTGATTAGTTACAAGAAAAAAAGTACTCATTACGCATAAATTAGGCACTCAAAAAGCATATGTCAAAAGGAAGAGGCTCAAATTGCGTAGCAAAAAATCACAAGCTGTTCTGGCTCGTTTAAAGCAAATTACAGGTACTAGAACCGATGTTTCTTTATCTTCGGCGCTACAGATCAGTCCGCAAACCCTTAGTAGCTGGAAAGGCCGCGACAGCACGCCGTACTCATTATGCGTAGAAATTGCTCAAACTCGGGGTATCTCCCTTGATTGGTTGCTGCTGGGCGAAGGTCCGATTTTGAGACAAACAGTTACTAATTCTTCGGAAGCCAATCAGGAAAGCACAACACGGGAAAACACCATTCTCACGCTCTGGCGGTTGCTCGACGAAGATGATCGCTGCGCCATACAACACGCACTCGAGGAAAAGCAACGACTGCGTGATATGGAACTCAGGCTTTCCGAAATGGCCTCCATTCTGGCAACACTTAAACCTTCGAATGAAACTTGATGACCTATGTAATCCGAAGTTTCATAGCTTCAAGACATGCCGCGCCCGCCACCCACACCAAAGCAATCCATTCATGGCCCCTCATCTTCGCCTTCGCAGGTGTCGAATGATTTCGCCGATACCGACGCTATCGATCCATTGCATGAACTTGATGCTGATAGGAATAACAACCAGTGCGCAAAGAAAGGCTGTCACGCCTGCTGTCAGAAAAGGCACCAGCGGATGTGCGACAGGCGTGAAGAGGTAACCGACACCCGCAGACAGCGACCAGGAACCGATGCGTTGCCAGGCCTTGAAGTCAGTGCGAGTGGTTGTAACCAGCCACGCGCCGAGCATTGCACCAAACAGTACCTCGCCATCAACCACTGGCAGTGATGCAATCCCCATTCCCAACATGAGCCCACTGATACCGTTGTAGGTCGAATCAGTCAGGCTCATGTGCACCTCGCGCAACGACCGAATCCACGATGATCGCTCCCGACTCGATCGCCTTGAGCAAGGCAGAACTGCGAGTGCTGACGTCGAACTTTCGGCGAATATTGGCGAAGTGAAAATTAACGGTAGATTCCGCGCAATTCTCGATCCTGGCGATTTCCCAGGAAGTCTTGCCCTTGAAACACCACATCAGGATTTGTGTTTCTTTCGCCGTCAGCTTCGCCGTTGGTGTACTTCCCTCTCCGCCGGGTGCTACCCGCGCCAAAGAGTCATTCGATTGTTGGGTTGACATAAGAATCCCTCTTTGCGGGAACACCCGTCGCTGGGCGTCCACTGTTAGAGAGAAATACTGACGATCAGGCCGAACCCGAACAATCGACGGGAGTTGTAGCGGCGAGCGCTACATAACACGATGAAAAGTCTTAGCCGAGTACTACCAACCGGTTCGGCAACTCATTGCGCGCATGGGTCACTGGCACATGCACTTTGAGCAATTCGCCACAGGCTTCGATGCAGCTGACAAACCCTTGCAGCGTCTGCCCCTGCTTCACCTGTTGGGTGAACGTGGCGACAATGGCGTCCCAGTTCTTGTTGTCCAGGCGACTGGAAATCCCTTCATCCACCAGGATCTCCACATAACGCTCGGCCTCGGAGACGAAAATCAGCACGCCAGTGCTGCCCTCGGTGTGGTGCAGGTTCTGCTCCAGGAACTGCCGGCGCGCCAGGTTCGAGGCGCGCCAGTGGCGCACCGAGCGCGGGATCAGATGGGTGGTGACGTTCGGCAGGCGGAACACCAGGCACAGCACAATGAAGAGCGCCCATTGCACCATCAGCAGGCTGTGCAGGGTCAGCCAACCGGTGAGGTAATGCACGACGCCCGGCACCAGCAGCGCCAGCAGGCTGGCCCACAGCAACGGGATGTACGCATAGTCGTCGGCGCGGGCCGCGAGCACGGTCACCAGTTCCGCATCAGTATCGCGCTCGACCCGGGCAATTGCCTCGGCCACTTTGCGTTGTTCGTGTTCAGTCAGTAATGCCATGTCGTGAAGTGCCTGCTCGTTTTTATTATCACCAGCCGCCGGACGAACCGCCCCCGCCGAAACTGCCCCCGCCGCCGCTGAAGCCTCCACCTCCACCGCCGCCGCCAAATCCACCACCGCCAAAGCCGCCCCCGGATCCGCCGGAGCCGCCCCGGCCGGCGGGAAGGATACCGAGCATCTGGCACACAAAAACAGTCAGGATGAACAACATCAGCAAAAACACGAACAACCCGGGATGCCGCGAGACGAAATCGCCCCCCGGATCGCCTCTGGATTCATACGCCGTGGAGGGTTCGTCCAGGGGGTTGCCGCCCAGCACCACCAGCATCGCCGCCACGCCGTCACTGATGCCCTTGCTGAAGTTGCCGGTCTTGAACGCCGGGGTAATGACCTGGTTGATGATCACCGAACTCTGGGCATCGGTCAGGCGATCCTCCAGGCCGTAGCCGACTTCGATGCGAAGTTTACGCTCGTCCCGGGCGACGATCAGCAAGGCGCCGTTGTTCTTGTCCTTCTGCCCGATGCCCCAGTGGCGGCCGAGTTGGTAACCGAAGTCGGCGATGTCTGTGCCTTGCAAATCCGGCAAAGTCACGACCACAAGCTGCTCGCCGGTGGCTTGCTCATGGGCCTGAAGTTGTTGGCTGAGTTGCTGGCGCACCGATGGCTCGATCATCTGCGCATTGTCGACCACCCGCCCGGTCAGCGCCGGGAAGCTCAGCTCGGCCCGGGCCGTGATCGTCACCAGCCAGAACAACAGCAACAGGACTGTTTTAAACACACGCATTAGCAACCTCTTCCGTCCCAAGCCTGGCCCTGTAGGAGCTGCCGCAGGCTGCGATCTGTTGATCTTGACCTTTAGCGCTCGCGAAAAAATCAAAGTCAAAAGATCGCAGCCTGCGGCAGCTCCTACAGGGTTGATTCAGAATTTGACCTCGGGGGCCTTTTCCGACCCCGGTGTGGCTTCGAAGGTCTCGCGCACCGGCAGGTCGCTGTACATCACGCTGTGCCACAGGCGACCGGGGAACGTGCGGATCTCGGTGTTGTATTTCTGCACCGCGAGGATGAAATCACGCCGGGCCACGCTGATCCGGTTCTCGGTGCCTTCAAGCTGCGATTGCAAGGCGAGGAAGTTCTGGTTGGCCTTCAGGTCCGGATAGCGCTCGGAGACCACCATCAAACGACTCAAGGCGCCACTGAGCTGATCCTGGGCCTGTTGGTACTGCTTGAGTTTTTCCGGGTTGTCGAGGGTCGAGGCATCCACCTGGATCGACGTGGCCTTGGCCCGAGCTTCAATGACCGCCGTCAGGGTCTCTTCCTCATGTTTGGCGTAGCCCTTGACGGTTTCCACCAGATTGGGAATCAGGTCAGCACGGCGCTGATACTGGTTCTGCACCTGGCCCCAGGCGGCCTTAGCCTGTTCGTCGAGGGTCGGGATATTGTTGATGCCGCAAGCGGTCAGCAACGTGGCCAGCATCAGCAGCGTGGCGACCTGCAGGCGCGAACGGTAGATTGGACTTACATTCATCAGGCTGAAGCTCCCTTGTACATTTCATGAAAAGACCGACCGTGAAACCTACTGAGCCGGCTCTTGGGGCATAATCGCCCGCGCCTCTGGATTGCAACGGGCCGATGGGCTAAAAAGAGGCCCTGCGCAAAAACGCATCCGCCATCTGGCTGTGGTTTTTTGGCTCTGGTCTTTTGAGCGGGCACCCGAACAACAATAGACGCTCCCTAAATTTTGGCTGGCCGGCGTGTGCATCGCCGTTTGGGCCCTTGAGAAAACTATTCATGAAGAAGCTGTGTTTGCTGGGCCTGTTCGTCAGCCTGGCCAGTCATAACGTATTGGCCGCCACGACACCCGCACCCCTGGAGAACAAGGAAGCCTTCGTCAGCAATCTGATGAAGCAAATGACCCTCGATGAAAAAATCGGCCAGTTGCGCCTGATCAGCATCGGCCCGGAAATGCCCCGGGAGCTGATCCGCAAGGAAATCGCGGCGGGCAACATCGGTGGTACGTTCAACTCGATCACCCGCCCGGAAAACCGGCCGATGCAGGACGCGGCCATGCGCAGCCGCCTGAAGATCCCGATGTTCTTCGCCTACGACGTGATCCACGGCCACCGCACCATTTTCCCGATCCCGCTGGCCCTGGCCTCGAGCTGGGACATGGACGCCATTGGCCTGTCCGGGCGCATCGCCGCCAAGGAAGCCGCGGCTGACAGCCTCGACATCACCTTCGCGCCGATGGTCGACATCTCCCGCGACCCGCGTTGGGGCCGTACTTCCGAAGGCTTCGGCGAAGACACCTACCTGGTGTCGCGCATTGCCGGCGTGATGGTCAAGGCGTTCCAGGGCACTGGCGCCAACGCGGCCGACAGCATCATGGCCAGCGTCAAGCACTTCGCCCTGTACGGCGCGGTCGAGGGTGGCCGCGACTACAACATCGTCGACATGAGCCCGGTCAAGATGTACCAGGACTATCTGCCACCGTACCGTGCGGCGATTGACGCCGGTGCCGGCGGAGTGATGGTCGCGCTGAACTCGATCAACGGCGTGCCGGCCACCGCCAACACCTGGCTGATGAACGACCTGCTGCGCAAGGAGTGGGGCTTCAAGGGCCTGGCGGTCAGCGACCACGGGGCGATTTTCGAGCTGATCAAGCACGGCGTTGCCGCCGACGGTCGCGAAGCGGCGAAGCTGGCGATCAAGGCCGGCATCCACATGAGCATGAACGACACCCTGTACGGCAAAGAGCTGCCAGGGCTGCTGAAGTCCGGCGAGATCCAGCAGAGCGACATCGACAATGCCGTGCGTGCGGTACTGGGCGCCAAGTACGACATGGGCCTGTTCAAGGACCCGTACCTGCGCATCGGCAAGGCCGAGGATGACCCGGTCGACACCTACGCCGACAGCCGTCTGCACCGCGCCGAGGCCCGCGATGTGGCGCGTCGCAGCCAGGTGCTGCTGAAAAACCGCAACGAAACCCTGCCACTTAAGAAGACTGCAAAAATCGCCCTGGTCGGTCCGCTGGCCAAGGCGCCCATCGACATGATGGGCAGCTGGGCCGCTGCCGGTAAACCGGCGCAATCGGTGACCCTGTTCGACGGCATGACCAACGCCCTGGGCGCTCAATCGACGCTGATCTACGCTCGTGGCGCCAACATCACCAGTGACAAAAACATCCTCGGCTACCTCAACTTCCTCAACTTCGACGCCCCGGAAGTGGTGGATGACCCTCGCCCGGCGAACGTGCTGATCGACGAAGCAGTGAAAGCGGCCAAGGACGCTGACGTAGTGGTTGCCGCCGTCGGCGAATCCCGTGGCATGTCCCACGAATCGTCGAGCCGCACCGACCTGAACATCCCGGAAAACCAGCGCGAGCTGATTCGCGCATTGAAAGCCACCGGCAAACCGCTGGTGCTGGTGTTGATGAACGGCCGCCCACTGACGATCCTCGAGGAGAGGGAGCAGGCTGACGCGATCCTGGAAACCTGGTTCACCGGCACCGAGGGCGGCAACGCCATCGCCGATGTGCTGTTCGGCGACTACAACCCGTCGGGCAAACTGCCGATCAGTATCGCGCGCTCGGTCGGCCAGATTCCGACCTACTACAACCACCTGACCATTGGCCGGCCGTTCACCCCGGGCAAACCGGGCAACTACACCTCGCAATATTTCGATGACACCACAGGCCCCTTGTACCCGTTCGGTTATGGCCTGAGCTACACCGAGTTCAGCCTGAGCGACATGGCCCTGTCGTCGACCACACTGAACAAGACCGGCAAGCTCGACGCCAGCGTCACAGTGAAGAACACCGGCAAGCGTGACGGCGAAACCGTGGTGCAGTTGTACATCCAGGACGTGGCCGGCTCGATGATCCGCCCGATCAAGGAACTGAAGAACTTCCAGAAAGTGATGATCAAGGCCGGCGAACAGAAGGTCGTGCACTTCACCATCACTGAGGACGAGCTGAAGTTCTACAACACCCAGCTCAAGTACGCGGCGGAGCCGGGCAAGTTCAACGTGCAGATCGGCCTGGATTCCCAGGACGTGACGCAGCAGAGTTTTGAGTTGCTGTAACCGTTCAAACACTGCAAAAACCTGTGGGAGCGAGCTTGCTCGCGATAGCGGACTGACAGTCGACAGAGATGTCGAATGTTAAGCCCTCATCGCGAGCAAGCTCGCTCCCACAGTGGTTTTCAGTGTTCAGAAAATCGGGGGTCAACCCCTTCGATCCAGCAGATTCACCACCACCCGATCCACCCATCCCCACACCCGCTGCTTGATCCGCCRCCACAGTGGCCGGCGCTTCCATTCTTCCAGGCTGACTTGCTGGCTCAGGGCGAAGTCGTGTTCGAAACTCGCTGCCACCGACCGGGTCAACCCGGGGTCCAGCGCTTCCAGATTGGCTTCCAGGTTGAAGCGCAGATTCCAGTGATCGAAGTTGCACGAGCCGATGCTCACCCAGTCATCGATCAAGACCATTTTCAGGTGCAGGAAACACGGCTGGTACTCGAAGATCTTCACCCCGGCCTTGAGCAGTCGCGGGTAGTAACGATGCCCGGCGTAGCGCACGGACGGGTGATCGGTACGGGGCCCGGTCAGCAGCAACCGCACATCGACGCCCCGGGCAGCCGCCCGGCGCAGGGAACGGCGGACTTTCCAGGTCGGCAAAAAGTACGGCGTGGCCAGCCAGATCCGTCGCTGGCCGCTGTTCAGGGCGCGCACCAGCGATTGCAGAATATCCCGGTGCTGGCGGGCGTCGGCATAGGCCACCCGGCCCATGCCCTCGCCCATCGATGGCACCCGAGGCAGGCGCGGCAAGCCGAAATGCGAGGCGGGACGCCAGGCGCGACGATGGCGGTTGGCGATCCACTGGCGGTCGAACAGCAACTGCCAATCGAGCACCAGCGGCCCGGTGATTTCCACCATCACTTCGTGCCATTCGCTGACGTCTTCCCCCGGGGTCCAAAACTCGTCGGTGACACCGGTGCCGCCGACCACTGCCATGCTTTGGTCCACCAGTAACAGCTTGCGGTGATCGCGGTAGAAATTGCCGACCCAGCGCCGCCAGCTCAGGCGATTGTAGAAACGCAGCTCCACCCCGGCGGCCATCAGCCGCCGGCGCAAGGTCAGGGTGAAGGCGAGGCTGCCGTAATCATCGAACAGGCAGCGCACCCGCACCCCACGCTCGGCGGCCTGTACCAGGGCCTGGACCATGGCTTCGGCACAGGCGCCCGCCTCCACCAGATACAACTCCAACTCAACCTGTTCTTCGGCGCGGGCAATCGCCACCAGCATGCGCGGGAAAAACTGCGGACCATCGACCAGCAGTTCGAAGTGGTTGCCTTCACGCCAGGGAAAAATCGCTCCGGCCATGTCAGCGCGCCGTAAAAATCAGCACCGCACCCACCGGCACCGACAGACTGATCGCCGAGAGGCCGGCCATTTTACGCAACGTCTCCAGACCAGGCGTCAGATCGAAATCCTCGGCATTGATCACCAGCGGTTCGAGGGTCACCACCTGGAAGCGCCGGTCATCGAGACGGGTCGCCAGCAGTTCGGCGGGGTATTCGTGTTGTTTGCCGTGCAGGTCCACCATCAGCGGCAGGCGCAACTCCAGCTGTGCGCCGGGAGCAAGATCATTGATCGGGCGCAGATCGATTTTCGTGGTGATCAAGGCGTCGGGAAACCGGTCGATCTGGAACAGTTCCTTGCGCATGCGCTCATCGCGCAACGCAATGCCGCTGTTGATCGACTCCAGCTCGACTTCCACCTGCGCCAGTCCTTCGGGATCGACCTTGCCGTGCAGCACCAGAAAGCGCTGCACTTCGCAGACATTGGCGTTTTTGGTGCTGACGAACGACAGGCGCGAAGACTCGCCATCCAGGTACCAATCGGCACGGGCCGACAACGCAGCACCGGCCAGCAGCAGGAAAGCGAGGGGTTGAAGGGTGGAGCGCTTGAACATAGAGACTCGTGGGGCAGATAAACCTGTGCTGAACCTTAACCGGCCTTCAGCGCATTGCAAGCCATCCGTTACCCCATCGCCACAAAAGCCCTCCTCTCACCCAGGCACTTCATCGCACTCAGGGCTGCAAGCGACAGCCCTGGCGCTCGCCGATCCACACTGCGCTGTTGCTGCGGCCCATGCCGCTGACCGTTACCCGCTTGCCAGCAACATCATCGGTAAAGTCGCTGGCGGGCAGCCACTGTTGCACATAACCGTGGCAGTACTCGGCGTCGTTGTTCATCACGTAGCGGCACGAACAGTATTCCTTGGCGGTGTAGGCGCTGATGATGTCGGGGAACGCCCACAGCGCCACCCGCTCGTGCCAGATCCAGCCGAGCAAGGCGATCAGCAGGATCAACAATAGGGAACTGGCCGGTCGACGGCGAATGAAACCGGTCATGGCTGCACCTTCCCGGCAAAGACCTTGAGCGCGAGTTGGAGCAATTGGTTGTGCCGGTAGCTGCCGTCGCGGTCATCGCCATAGCGGACGATCACCAGGTGTTCGCTGGGGATCACATACATTGCCTGCCCCCAATGACCCAATGCGGCGAAGGTGTCGGCGGGGRCATCGGGCCAGGGTTGTGCCGCGCCCTCGACGGCTCGATTGAGCCACCATTGGCCGCCGGGTACGGCATCGTCTTTGTGTGCGTGATAGTGAGCGAACGGCTCCCGGTTGAACGCCACCCAATCCTTGGGCAGTAGCTGCTTGCCTCCCCAACGACCTTCGCGGGCCATCAACAGACCGACCCGGGCCAGGTCCCGTGCAGTGAGGTAGGCATAGGACGACGCGACGAAAGTGCCCGTGGCATCTGTTTCCCAGATCGCGTGGCGAATGCCCAGCGGTTCGAACAATGCAGTCCACGGAAAGTCGGGATAACGGCCGGGACCGACGATGGTTTTCAGCGCGGCGGACAGCAGGTTGCTGTCACCGCTGGAGTAGCGAAACGCCTGGCCTGGCGCGGCATAAGCATCATGGGCCGCGGTGAACGCGGCCATGTCGTGGTGACCGCGGGTGTAGAGCATGGCCACCACCGAAGACTTCAGCGGTGCGTATTCGTAGTCCTCCTGCCAATCCAGGCCCGAGGCCCAGTGCAGCAGGTCGGCCATGGTCATGTCGGGGTGTGTTTGCAGGGGCGGATAAAACTTCGCCACCGGGTCGCCGAGCTTGAACAAGCCTTCGCCATAGGCCACGCCGAGGATCGTGGCCATCAGGCTCTTGCTGATCGACCAGGTCAGGTGCGGCGTCTCGGCCGTCGTCGGACCGGCGTAGCGTTCGTAGATCAACTGGCCGTCGCGGATCACCAGCAAGGCATCGGTACGAACACCCTGGCGAGTGGTGTCATCGCGGGATGGGAAGGCGTAGGCCTCCAGGGCTTGCAGCGCCGGGCCGGTCGGCGTCGGGGCGGTCGGCCATTGCTCGGCGGGCCAGTTTTCGGCCTGGACCGTGAAGCTGAGCAACAGCAGGAAAATCAGGGGCAAGCCTTTGGGCATGGCGGGGGCTCGGAGATTGAACCTGCTGAGCCTAGTCGAGGTTGATGACAGTTCAGAAATTTGTATTGCCTGAAAGATTGCTATCGCGAGCAGGCTCACTCCTACAGGGGAATGCATTCCAAATGTAGGAGCGAGCCTGTTCGCGATGACGGCCGTCAATACAGCGCCAATGCCTTGGCCAACCGCTTGCCCCTCGCCCCCGCCGCCAACTCCATCACCGCCTGATCCCGCTGCCACATCGTCGCCCACTCTGGAGGCCCTCCAGCCAGCGCCTCATTCACCTCGGCCTTGAGCCCTTCGAACTGCGCAAACAACCCGCCAAGCAACACATGCCCGGCCGGATGGGTCGGTGGCTGACGACTGGTTTCCGCGCACCCGGCCAACAACCCCAGCAACCGCAGTTGCAAGCCTTGTGGCCAATCGCATTCCTGGCCGACGCCATACAACCACGCCGTCATGGCGCTCAGTACGTAGATGTCTTCCAGCGTGCGGAACGGTTTGACGTACGCGTCCCAGCCATCCCCGGCGAGCAATTCGCACAGTGCGTTATCCAGAGACAAGCGGCCATGGCTGATGTCCGGCATCAACGGAATCGGCGCCAGCTTTTCCACCCGCACACCCGGCTCACCACGATAGATCACCGCCAGGCTCAAGCGTGGATCGACGCCGGGCTCCTCGCTGCGGGCCGCCACCAGCAGCCAGTCGGCGGCATTGCCGGCGGTGACGAAATCCTTGCGTCCGCTCAGACGCAAACCGCTCAGTCGGGTTTGCATGTCGGCCGGGCGCAGGCTGCGCTGTTCGGTGGCGCACAGCGCGCCGAGGCTCAGCGGCGCACTCGGCCAGAGCATGCGCAAGGCCGCTTGATACCCCACCAGAAACGCCAGCCCCGGCGTCGCCATCAACCGCCCGCCAAGCACGGCCAATTCGAACGGCGTGACCGCTCCCAACTGCTGCAACAAGGTCGCGAAACCTTCAGCCAGATCCGGGTTGGCGGGCAGGCGATCACGGCGGTTCAACAGGATTTGCCAGGGCATAAGAGGCTCCTTGTGGGCTGTCATATAAGCATCACCAAAGCTTAATGGCGATGACACCGGGGCTACATAGCCTGACTTTGCCAGACAAAGAAAGTCGATTCGCTGTAGCCCAAAGACGGGTGAGCAGCCCGCACGGAGATTCGCCATGACTCAGATCGCCCGCATCAGCGACACCGGCAACGAACGCCGCCTGCAAGCCGAACGCCTGGTGGGCGCCGAGGCATTGCAGGAGGCCCAGGCCTTGCGCTTCAACGTGTTCAGCGGCGAATTCAACGCCAGGCTCAAGGGCGCTGAACTGGGTCTGGACATGGATGACTACGACGTTCACTGCGCCCACATCGGCGTACGTGACTTGAATACCGGACGTCTGGTGGCGACCACCCGTTTGCTCGACCACACCGCTGCCAGCAGCCTGGGCAGGTTTTACAGCGAAGAAGAATTCAGCCTGCACGGCCTGGTGCACCTGCAAGGCCCGATCCTGGAAATCGGTCGCACCTGCGTCGACCCGGCCTACCGTAACGGCGGTACCATCGCCGTGCTCTGGGGTGAACTGGCCGAAGTCCTGAACCAGGGCGGCTACAGCTACCTGATKGGATGCGCGAGCATTCCGATGCAGGATGGCGGCGTGCAGGCCCACGCGATCATGCAGCGTCTGCGCGAACGCTACCTGTGCACCGAACATCTGCGCGCCGAGCCGAAAAACCCGCTGCCAAGCCTGGACATCCCGTCGAACGTGATCGCCGAAATGCCACCGCTGCTCAAGGCCTACATGCGCCTGGGCGCGAAGATCTGCGGCGAGCCATGCTGGGACGAAGACTTCCAGGTCGCCGATGTGTTCATCCTGCTCAAGCGCGACGAACTCTGCCCGCGTTACGCCAAACACTTCAAGGCGGCTGTGTAATGAGCCGGTTGCGGGTGTACGCGCGAATCGCGCGAGTGCTGGTGGTGGTGACGCTGGGCTTGGGCATGGCCAGCGTGTTCGGGGTGTTCGAGCGCCTGAGCCTGGCCCATTCGATGGCGCGTCGTCAGCGCTGGTCGCGGTTTTTCATGGCCCGCCTGAGCAACGCCCTGCCCTTTGACGTGACCGTCCATGGCGAGCTGCCGAAGACACCGATGCTCTGGGTCAGCAACCACGTGTCCTGGACCGACATTCCGCTGCTGGGCATGCTCACGCCACTGTCGTTCCTGTCCAAGGCCGAAGTGCGCACCTGGCCAGTGGCCGGCTGGTTGGCGGCCAAGGCCGGCAGCCTGTTCATCCGCCGTGGCTCGGGTGACAGCCAGTTGATCCGCAAGCAGATGACCCGTCACCTGGAACAAGCCCATCCCTTGCTGATGTTCCCGGAAGGCACCACTACTGATGGCCGCTCGCTGCGTACCTTCCATGGTCGCCTGCTGTCCGCCGCCATCGATTCCGAAGTGGCGATGCAGCCGGTGGCGATTCGTTATGTGCGCGACGGCGAGCCTTGCGCGCTGGCGCCGTTCATTGGCGACGATGATCTGCTCTCGCACTTGATGCGTCTGTTCGCCAACGACCGTGGTGGCGTGGAGATTCATCTGCTCAAGCCAATCGCTTGTGAAGGACGGGAACGCGCGGCGCTGGCGTTCGAGGCGCAGCAGGCGGTGCAGAAGGCGTTGTTTGGTGAAATTGTCGAACCGCAACGAGCACCAATGCGCCCTGCAATTGCAGCGTAAACACACATCCCCTGTGGGAGCGAGCTTGCTCGCGATAGCTATCTCACACTCACATCCATGGTGACTGTAATGGCCTCATCGTCGGAACGCCGCCCGGAGCAAGCTCGCTCCCACATTTGGGTTTTATGTTGTTGAATAGTTCCGGGCAAAATCCTGCAACTGCGGATAGAACAACCGAAAATCCTCGCTCAACGGTTCATACAACCGCCGCAACTCCTGCATCGCCGCCGCCAGTTCCTCCGGCCGGGTCAGGCGCCGCGAGATCCCGCGCAACACCTGCTCCAGTACCTCGAATTCCTGATACGAACCCAACCAGTCATTGGCCACCATGTGCGGCGCTATCTTCGCCAGCCGCTCCGGCAATTGCCGTTCGCTGGAAAGCACCCGGTAAACGTCCGAGATGAACAACGCCAGGGGCCGGTCGGCATACAGTGTCCAGTCCCGGGCCAGGCAATGGTCGAAAAACACGTCGAGCACGATTCCGGCGTAGCGACGACGGGTCAGGGAAAAACGCGACAACGCGACGTCCACCAGCGGATGGCGATCGGTGAACACGTCGATGCTGCGGTGCAGCTGGATGGCCCCCTCGATTTCCGGAGCGAACTGCCCTTGCAGCCGTCCCTTGACGAAATCGCCATACAGACTGCCGAGCAATTGACCTGGACGCTGACCACCGAGGTGAAGATGTGCGAGATAGTTCATGGGCGCAGCTTAGCACCGCCATCTTGTCTTGTTACACTCAACATATCGTTATAACTCGATATACCGAAATGCGAGCTGGTCAGAGCCAAATCATATTTGTATATCGCGAAATACCGATTTAAAGTTCGCCTCATCGCGATATAGCGTTTTAAACATCACGAGCCCACATCATGACCATGAATCTCGACGAAATAATAAAAGCCTTGGCGCACCCGGTACGGCGAGACATCCTGCACTGGCTCAAGGACCCGAGCGTCGAATTCCCCGACCAGTCCCACAGCAACGAGCACGGCGTTTGCGCCGGGCAGATCGATCAACGTTGCGGCCTGTCGCAGTCCACGGTGTCCGCACACCTGGCGACCCTGCAACGCGCCGGCCTGATCAGCAGCCGTAAAGTCGGCCAGTGGCACTTCTTCAAACGTAATGAGGAAACCATCCAGGAATTCCTCAGAACCTTCAGTAAAGAGCTCTGACCCTGTGGGGGGGGGCACCACAGAGTTCGTCATCATGGGCCTGCTGCCCAACGTGGCGGCTGACCTCGGTGTGTCGATTCCCGGTGCCGGCTGGCTGGTGACGGGTTACGCCCTGGGCGTGGCCATCGGCGCGCCGTTCATGGCGCTGGCCACCGCCAAATTGCCGCGCAAGGCCGCCCTGGTGGCGTTGATGGGCATTTTCATTATTGGCAACCTGCTCTGCGCGGTGGCCGGCGACTACAACGTGCTGATGTTTGCCCGTGTGGTCACCGCCCTGTGTCATGGCGCCTTCTTCGGTATCGGTTCAGTGGTAGCCGCCGGCCTGGTGCCTGCGAACAAACGCGCTTCGGCCGTGGCCCTGATGTTCACCGGCCTGACCCTGGCCAACGTCCTCGGCGTACCGCTGGGCACCGCCCTCGGCCAGGAAGCCGGCTGGCGTTCGACCTTCTGGGCCGTGACCGTGATCGGTGTGATCGCACTGATCGGTCTGATCCGCTTCCTGCCGGCCAAGCGTGATGAAGAAAAACTCGACATGCGCGCCGAACTCGCCGCACTCAAGGGCGGCGGCATCTGGCTGTCCCTGAGCATGACCGCGCTGTTTGCCGCCTCGGTGTTCACCCTGTTCACCTACGTCGCGCCGCTGCTGGGCGAAGTCACCGGCGTCTCGCCCCGTGGCGTGACCTGGACCCTGATGCTCATCGGCCTGGGCCTGACGGTCGGCAACATCATCGGCGGCAAGCTGGCCGACAAAGGCATGGCCGCGACGCTGATCGGCGTGTTCATCACCATGGCCGTGGTGTCCACCGTGCTCACCTGGACCAGCGTCGCGCTGATCCCGACCGAAATCACCCTGTTCCTCTGGGCCACCGCGTGCTTCGCCGCCGTACCGGCGCTGCAAGTGAACGTGGTGACCTTCGGCAACGCCGCACCGAACCTGGTATCGACCCTGAACATCGGCGCTTTCAATATCGGCAACGCCTTGGGTGCCTGGGTCGGCGGCAGCGTGATCGCCCACGGCTTCGGCCTGACCAGCGTGCCGCTCGCGGCAGCGGCACTGGCGGTACTCGCCCTGCTGGTGACCCTGATTACTTTCCGTCGGAGCGGCAATCCCGATCTGGCCCCTGCTACCAACTGATCAACCATTACCTCACGAGGGTGCACTAAATGACGACTATTTTCGATCCGATCAAACTGGGCGACCTCGAGTTGGCCAACCGCATCATCATGGCGCCACTGACCCGCTGCCGCGCCGACGAAGGTCGCGTGCCCAACGCGCTGATGGCCGAGTACTACGTGCAACGTGCCTCCGCCGGGCTGATCCTCAGCGAAGCCACTTCGGTGACGCCGATGGGCGTCGGCTACCCGGACACCCCGGGCATCTGGTCCAACGATCAGGTACGTGGCTGGTCCAACGTGACCAAGGCTATCCATGGCGCGGGCGGCAAGATCTTCCTGCAACTGTGGCACGTGGGTCGCATTTCCCACGGTTTGTACCTGAACGGTGAAGCCCCGGTCGCCCCGAGCGCCATCCAGCCAAAGGGCCACGTCAACCTGGTTCGTCCGTTGGCCGACTTCCCTGTGCCGCGCGCCCTGGAAACCGCTGAAATCGCCGACATCGTCGACGCTTACCGCGTCGGTGCCGAGAACGCCAAGGCGGCCGGCTTCGACGGTGTGGAAATCCATGCCGCCAACGGTTACCTGCTCGACCAGTTTCTGCAAAGCAGCACCAACCAGCGCACCGACAACTACGGCGGCTCCCTGGAAAACCGTGCCCGCCTGCTGCTGGAAGTGACTGACGCGGCGATCGAAATCTGGGGTGCCGGCCGTGTGGGCGTACACCTGTCGCCACGCGCCGACATGCATGACATGGGCGACGACAACCTGGCCGAAACCTTCACCTACGTCGCTCGCGAACTGGGCAAGCGTGGCATCGCCTTCATCTGCTCGCGCGAGAAAGAAGGTGCCGACAGCCTCGGCCCTCAACTCAAGGAAGCGTTCGGCGGCCCATACATTGCCAACGAGCGTTTCACCAAGGACAGCGCCAACACGTTGCTCGCCAGCGGCAAGGCCGATGCAGTCGCCTTCGGCGTACCTTTCATTGCCAACCCTGACCTGCCAGCGCGTTTGCAGGCTGACGCGCCGCTGAACGACGTGCGTCCGGAACTGTTCTACACCAAGGGCCCGGCCGGTTACATCGACTACCCGACGCTGTAATCAGCAACTGTTGAAACGCAAAAGCCCCGACTCGAAAGAGCCGGGGCTTTTTAATATGTGACGGTTTGACACTTTCCCCTGTGGGAGCGAGCTTGCTCGCGATRGCGGTGTAACCATCAACGAAGACGTCGACTGACACACCGCTATCGCGAGCAAGCTCGCTCCCACAGGGGCCGCGATCATCGGCAGGTGCTCACAGACTCGACACAAATTCCCTACAAATTACTGAGCTTGCTACCTGTCAACCTGCCGAGTGTAAGTATATAAAGCACCCCATTGTCGAAGGGCGGGTGAAGAACTGTTCATCTGCAGCCTCAACGGTTGACACACAAGGCGCTAATTACGCATTTTGCTTTATTTACGCAGGCTGGGGCTCAAGCGCAGCATATCCAGCCCGGTATCGACCCAACGCTCGGCTTCGGTGTGCAATTCAAAACTGTCGGGGGCCAGCAGCCACTGGTACAGGATGCCATCAATATAAGCATGCAAGCTGATCGCGGCGCGGGCGGTGTCGAGGTTTTCCGGCAACTGGCCACGATTCACTGCATTACTCAGGGCCAGGCCGATCCGCACATTGCATTCGAGGCTGGCTGACACGCGCTGCTGGCGCAGGTCGCACATTTCATCGGTGAATTCGCACTTATGATAAAGAATCTCATTGATGCGGCGGGTTTTCGGGTCCAGCGCAATTTGATGAAACAAATGAATCAACAGTTTGCGCATGCAGCCCAGGGGATCCAGTTCGTCTTCGCTTTCGCTGGCCTTGGCCATTTCTTCCAGCGGCTCATGCAAGGTGTCGAGCATGGCCTGCACCAGATCCGCCTTGTTGCTGAAATGCCAGTAAATGGCCCCTCGAGTGACGCCGGCCAGGGTCGCGATGTCCGCCAGGGTCGTGCGCGCCACGCCTCGCTCGAAAAAGGCCTTTTCGGCCGCCACGAGAATTTGCGCGCGGGTTTCCTGAGCTTCCTCTTTGGTACGACGGACCATGGCAGTACAACCTCAATCAGGGTGCTTCAGCGATGTCTGAATATCAGCTGAATAAAAGTGGGGCGAACGTTCTGGGGGTTCGTCCCCGGCCTACAATTCCAACCTTTCAACGGCTTGTGTAACGGCTTGAGTAACGACGTTGATACGCAGCCTGGGTATTTACAAACAGCCATGTACGTAAGTATATTCATTAGCAAGCTACTTATCCACTCTGCAAACATTTTTCAACCTTCCACCTTTCTAGTGCGCTCCTTGCGCGCCTGACCCGAGGATTTTCATGCAATTCAAGCCAGCTGTTACCGCTCTGGTCGCCGCCGTCGCCTTGGCATCGCTGCTCAGCGGATGCAAAAAGGAAGAGGCAGCACCGGCCGCCCCACCGCCTCAGGTCGGCGTCGTGACTCTGCAACCGCAAGCTTTCACCCTGACATCCGATCTGCCCGGCCGTACCAGTGCGTTCCGCATTGCCGAAGTCCGCCCGCAGGTCAACGGCATCATTCTCAAGCGCCAGTTCAAGGAAGGCAGTGACGTCAAGGCCGGCCAGCAGCTCTATCAGATCGACCCGTCGATCTATGAAGCAACGCTTGCCAGCGCCGAAGCCAACCTGCGTTCGACCAAATCGATTTCCGACCGCTACAAGCAACTGGTCGACGAGCAAGCCGTAAGCCGTCAGGAATACGACACCGCCGTGGCCAACCGCCTGCAATCGGAAGCCGCGCTGCAAACGGCACAGATCAACGTGCGCTACACCAAGGTCTATGCCCCGCTGACCGGCCGAATCGGCCGTTCCTCGGTGACTGAAGGCGCGCTGGTCAGCAATGCCCAGGTCGATGCGATGGCGGTGATTCAGCAGATCGACCCGATCTACGTCGACGTGACGCAGTCCTCGGTCGAACTGTTGAAACTGCGCCGTGAGCTGGAAAGCGGTCGCCTGCAAAAGGCTGGCGATAACACAGCCTCGGTCAAGTTGACCCTCGAAGACGGCAGCGAATACAAGCTGGACGGCAAGCTGGAGTTCTCCGAAATCTCGGTTGACCAGACCACCGGTTCCGTCACCCTGCGCGCGATTTTCCCGAACCCTGACCACACCCTTCTGCCTGGCATGTTCGTGCACGCCAAGTTGCTGGCCGGTGTGAACAGCGCGGCGATCCTGGCCCCGCAGCAAGGCGTGACCCGCGACCTCAAGGGTACCCCGACCGCACTGGTTGTCGGCCCGGACAACAAGGTCGAACTGCGTCACCTCAAGGCCAACCGCACCGTCGGTAACCAATGGCTGATCGAAGACGGCCTGAAGGCCGGCGATCGACTGATCACCGAAGGTCTGCAATTCGTCAAACCCGGCATCGAAGTCAAGGCCAGTGAAGCGACCAACGTAGCCGCAAAGAACCCGGCCCCCGCCCAGGCAGCTAATACAGCGTCTGGCGGTAAAGGGGAGTAAACCATGTCGAAATTTTTTATCGACCGTCCGATTTTCGCCTGGGTAATTGCCCTGGTGATCATGTTGGTCGGGGCTCTATCGATCCTCAAACTGCCGATCAACCAATACCCGAGCATTGCGCCGCCAGCGATCGCCATCTCCGTGGCCTACCCGGGTGCTTCGGCACAGACCGTACAGGACACCGTGGTGCAGGTGATCGAACAACAGCTCAATGGTATCGACCACCTGCGTTATGTCTCGTCGGAAAGTAACTCCGACGGCACCATGACCATTACCGCGACCTTCGAGCAAGGCACCAACTCCGATACCGCGCAGGTTCAGGTGCAGAACAAGCTGAACCTGGCTACCCCACTGCTGCCGCAAGAAGTGCAGCAGCAAGGTATCCGCGTCACCAAGGCGGTGAAGAACTTCCTGTTGGTGATCGGCGTGGTGTCGCGTGACGGCAGCATGACCAAGGACGACCTGTCCAACTACATCGTGTCGAACATGCAGGACCCGATCTCGCGGACCGCCGGTGTCGGTGACTTCCAGGTGTTCGGTTCCCAGTACGCCATGCGGATTTGGCTCGATCCGGCCAAGTTGAACAAATTCAACCTGACCCCTATCGACGCCAAGACCGCCATCGCTGCGCAGAACGTCCAGGTGTCGTCCGGCCAGCTCGGCGGCCTGCCGGCCCTGCCCGGCACCCAGTTGAACGCGACGATCATCGGCAAGACCCGTCTGCAGACCGCGGAGCAATTCGACAAGATCCTGCTCAAGGTCAACAAGGACGGTTCCCAGGTTCGCCTCAAAGATGTCGCCGAAGTCGGTTTGGGGGGTGAGAACTACAGCATTAACGCCCAGTTCAACGGTGCCCCGGCATCCGGCCTGGCGGTGAAACTGGCTACCGGTGCCAACGCTCTCGATACGGCCAAAGCCCTGCGCGCGACCATCGACAACCTCAAGCCGTTCTTCCCGCAAGGGATGGAAGTGGTGTTCCCGTATGACACTACTCCGGTGGTGACCGAATCGATCAAAGGCGTGGTTCACACCCTGGTCGAAGCGGTCGCACTGGTGTTCCTGGTGATGTTCCTGTTCCTGCAGAACTTCCGTGCCACCATCATCACCACGATGACCGTGCCGGTGGTATTGCTCGGTACGTTCGGGATCCTCGCGGCAGCCGGTTTCAGCATCAACACCCTGACCATGTTCGGTATGGTGCTGGCCATCGGCTTGCTGGTGGACGACGCCATCGTCGTGGTGGAAAACGTCGAACGGGTGATGAGCGAAGAAGGCCTGTCACCCAAGGAAGCCACCAAGAAATCCATGGGCCAGATCCAGGGCGCACTGGTGGGTATTGCCCTGGTGCTGTCGGCGGTGCTGCTGCCGATGGCGTTCTTCAGCGGCTCCACCGGTGTGATCTACAAGCAGTTCTCGATCACCATCGTCTCGGCCATGGCCCTGTCGGTACTGGTTGCACTGATCTTCACCCCGGCGCTCTGCGCGACCATGCTCAAGCCGATTCCGAAAGGCGAGCACGGCACCCCGAAACGCGGTTTCTTCGGCTGGTTCAACCGCAACTTCGACCGCGGCGTCAGAAGCTACGAGCGTGGCGTGGGCAATATGCTCGCGCAAAAGGCCCCGTACCTGCTGGCCTACCTGATCATCGTCGTCGGCATGATCTGGCTGTTCACCCGTATTCCAACGGCGTTCCTGCCGGAAGAAGACCAGGGCGTACTGTTTGCCCAGGTGCAGACCCCGGCCGGTTCCAGTGCCCAGCGCACCCAGGTGGTCGTGGACGAGATGCGGGAATTCCTGCTGCGTCCGGGCAAGGATGGCGGTGAAGGCGATGCGGTGAACTCGGTGTTTACCGTAACCGGCTTCAACTTCGCCGGCCGTGGCCAGAGTTCGGGTATGGCGTTCATCATGCTCCGGCCGTGGGACGAGCGTAACGCCGACAACAACGTGTTCAAGGTAGCGGCCCGTGCCCAACAGCACTTCTTCACCTTCCGTGACGCCATGGTGTTCGCCTTCGCGCCACCGGCGGTACTGGAGTTGGGTAACGCCACCGGTTTCGACGTGTTCCTGCAGGACCGCGCCGGCATCGGCCACGACAAACTGATGGCTGCACGTAACCAGTTCCTCGGCATGGCGGCGCAAAGCAAGATTCTGACTCAGGTGCGTCCGAACGGCCTGAACGACGAACCGCAATACCAACTGGAAATCGATGACGAGAAGGCCAGTGCCCTGGGCATTACCATCGCCGATATCAACAACACTCTGTCGATTGCCCTGGGCAGTAGCTACGTCAACGACTTCATCGACCGCGGTCGCGTGAAGAAGGTTTACGTGCAAGGCCAGCCAGGCGCTCGAATGAACCCTGAAGACCTGCAGAAGTGGTACGTGCGCAATAGCAGCGGCACCATGGTTCCGTTCTCGGCGTTCGCCAAGGGCGAGTGGATTTACGGTTCGCCGAAACTGGCCCGCTACAACGGCGTGGAAGCGATGGAAGTCCTCGGAGCCCCGGCGCCTGGCTATTCCACCGGTGAAGCCATGGCCGAAGTCGAAGCCATCGCGCAGAAGCTACCGGCGGGTGTCGGTATTTCCTGGACCGGTCTGTCGTACGAAGAACGTCTGTCCGGTTCGCAAGCACCCGCGCTGTACGCCCTGTCGCTGCTGATGGTGTTCTTGTGTCTGGCGGCGTTGTATGAGAGCTGGTCGATTCCGATCGCGGTGATGTTGGTGGTGCCGCTGGGGATCATCGGTGCACTGATGGCCACCAGCCTGCGCGGTTTGTCCAACGACGTGTACTTCCAGGTAGGTCTGTTGACGACTATCGGTCTGGCGGCGAAAAACGCCATTCTGATTGTCGAATTTGCCAAGGAACTGCACGAACAAGGGCGTAGCCTGCGCGATGCGGCAATTGAAGCCAGTCGCATGCGTCTGCGACCGATCATCATGACCTCGCTCGCCTTCGTTCTGGGTGTGGTACCACTGGCGATATCCACCGGCGCGGGTTCCGGTAGCCAGCATGCAATCGGCACCGGTGTGATCGGCGGTATGATCACGGCCACTGTGCTGGCGATTTTCTGGGTCCCACTGTTCTTCGTCACCGTGTCGTCCATAGGCCAGCGCAAAATCGCCGACCAGGATGACGCCACTGAAACTCCTCAAGAGGCTGGCTAATGAGCAAGTCGCTACTCTCCCTGGCAGTCGCCGCCTTCGTGCTCGGTGGCTGCTCGCTGATACCTGATTATCAGCAGCCCGAAGCGCCGGTGGCGGGCCAATACCCGCAGGGCCCGGCGTACTCGCCGGCCCAGGCACCGGCGCAAGCGGCTGCCGAGCAAGGCTGGAAGCAGTTTTTCCATGACCCGGCGCTGCAACAGCTGATCCAGGTGGCCCTGGAAAACAACCGTGACCTGCGTGTCGCGGCCCTGAACATCGACGCGTTTGCGGCTCAATACCGCATCTCCCGTGCCGATCTGTTCCCGGCCGTCTCGGCCAACGGCACCGGCAGCCGTCAGCGGGTTCCGGAAAACTCCTCGCAAACAGGTCAGTCGGGCATCGTCAGTTCCTACTCGGCCACGGTCGGGGTCAGCGCCTATGAACTCGACCTGTTCGGTCGGGTTCGCAGCCTGAACGAAGAGGCGCTGCAGAAGTACTTCGCCACTGAAGAAGGCCGCCGCAGTACGCAGATCAGCCTGGTGGCCAGCGTGGCCAATGCCTACCTGACCTGGCAGGCCGACAAGGAGTTGTACAAGCTGACCCAGGACACCCTGGCCGCCTTCGAGGAGAGCTACAAGCTCACCGCCCGCAGCAACGAAGTCGGGGTCGCCTCGGCCCTGGACCTGGCGCAGTCGCGCACCTCGGTGGAAAACGCCCGTGCGCAACTGGCCAAGTACACCCGTCAGGTCGCCCAGGACGAGAACATCCTGGTGCTGCTGCTCGGTACCGGTATCCCGGCCAACCTGCAAGCGGCCAAACCGCTTGACGACGATCTGCTGAGCGACGTTCCGCCCGGCCTGCCGTCGGACCTGCTGCATCGTCGTCCGGACATCCTTCAGGCCGAGTACAACCTGAAGGCCGCCAACGCCAACATCGGCGCGGCGCGGGCTGCGTTCTTCCCGAGCATCAGCCTCACGGCCAATGCCGGCACTCTGAGCCCGGACCTGTCCGGCCTGTTCAAGGGTGGTTCAGGCACGTGGCTGTTCCAGCCGCAGATCAACCTGCCGATCTTCAACGCCGGCTCCCTGAGCGCCAGCCTGGATTACTCGAAAATCCAGAAAGACATTGGCGTGGCGAACTACGAGAAGTCCATTCAAACGGCCTTCCAGGAAGTTGCCGACGGCCTGGCCGCCCGCCAGACCTACGTCCAGCAGTTGCAGGCACAGAAAGATTTCGTCAGTGCCAACCAGCAATACTACCGCCTGGCCGAGCGTCGTTACCGCATCGGTGTCGACAGCAACCTGACCTTCCTCGATGCCCAGCGTCAGCTGTTCAGTGCACAACAGGTGCTGATCACCGACCGTCTGGCGCAGCTGGTCAGCCAGGTCAATCTGTACAAGGCACTGGGTGGTGGCTGGAACGAACAGACGGCAAAGAACGAGCCGTTGAAAGAAGAAGCGCCGAAGATGAAGTATTTCTGATAGCGCTGTGAAAACAAGGAGCCCACCGATTGGTGGGCTTTTTGTTTGCCAAGAAAAAGCCAAGATCAAAAGATCGCAGCCTTCGGCAGCTCCTACAGGGGACCGCATTCTTCTGTAGGAGCTGCCGAAGGCTGCGATCTTTTGTTTTTTTGCTGTTCGATAATCGCCCAAAACCCGCTTTCACAGATTGAACCATCTGGTTCATTCCCCGCACCATTCGGCCCACAAGACCAATAACATCAGGTTCGACACCATGTCCCCGCGCCCTGCCTTGTCCGGCTGATCCTGTTCGTTTTGCCACAGATTCCAATGACTTGTCTGCAATCACCTGATTGCGGCACTCCCCCGTTTCATCCCCAAGAATTAGAGAGACCCGAGCTCATGACGCCTTCCACTGCGCAGTATTTCGTTCCCAGCCTGATTGCCATTGCCCTGGCCAGCGCGGCCCTGCCCGCCAACGCCGAAGAGTCGGGCTTCGTCGATGGGGCCAAGATCAACCTGAACCTGCGCAACTTCTACATCAACCGCAACTTCACCAACCCGACCAAGGCCCAGGGCAAGGCTGAAGAGTGGACGCAAAGTTTCATCCTCGACGCCAAATCCGGGTTCACCCAGGGCACCGTCGGGTTCGGCATGGATGTGCTCGGTTTGTATTCGGTGAAGCTTGATGGCGGCAAAGGCACCGGCGGCACGCAACTGCTGCCGCTGGATCACGACGGTCGCCCGGCGGACAATTTCGGCCGCACCAACGTGGCGTTCAAGGCAAAGCTGTCGCAAACCGAAGTGAAAGTTGGGGAATGGATGCCGGTGCTGCCAATCCTGCGTTCGGACGACGGTCGCTCGTTGCCGCAAACCTTCCGTGGCGGCCAGATCACGTCGAAGGAAATCAATGGCCTGACGCTCTACGGCGGCCAGTTCCGCCAGAACAGCCCGCGCGACGACAGCAGCATGAGCGAAATGTCGATGACCGGCAAAGCGGCGTTCACCTCTGACCGTTTCAACTTCGAGGGCGGCGAGTACGTGTTCAACGACAAGCGCACCCAGATAGGCCTGTGGAACGCCGAGCTCAAGGACATCTACAGCCAGCAATTCGTCAACTTGATCCACAGCCAGCCGCTTGGCGACTGGACCCTGGGCGCCAACCTGGGTTTTTTCTATGGCAAGGATGACGGCAGCGCACGGGCAGGCGAGCTGGACAACAAGACAATGTACGGCTTGTTCTCGGCCAAATACGGCGGCAACACCTTCTACGTCGGCCTGCAAAAACTCACCGGCGACAACGCCTGGATGCGGGTCAACGGCACCAGCGGCGGCACACTGGCCAACGACAGCTACAACTCCAGCTACGACAATGCCCAGGAACGCTCCTGGCAGGTACGCCACGACTACAACTTCGCCGCCCTCGGCGTACCGGGTTTGACCCTGATGAACCGCTATATCAGCGGCGACAATGTGCACACCGGCAGCATCACCGATGGCAAGGAATGGGGGCGTGAAAGTGAACTGGGCTACACCGTGCAGAGCGGTGCGCTGAAAGACCTGAACGTGAAATGGCGCAACTCGACCATGCGCCGCGACTACAGCAATAACGAGTTCGATGAGAACCGCGTGATCATCAGCTATCCGATCAGTCTGCTGTAAACACAAAACAAATGTGGGAGCGAGCTTGCTCCGGGCGGCGTTCCGACGATGAGGTCGTAACATTCAACATCTACATTGACTGTTACACCGCCATCGCGAGCAAGCTCGCTCCCACAGGTTGTACGGCGTTACCGCTTACCCCCGCGACTCAACCCCCAACTCATCCCACACCGACTCGGCCAAATGGAACGTCGCATTGGCCGCCGGGATCCCGCAGTAGATGGCGCTCTGCATGATCACTTCCTTGATCTCGCCACGACTCACGCCGTTGTTGGCGGCAGCGCGCAGGTGCAGTTTCAATTCTTCGTTGCGATTCATGCCGATCAGCATGGCGATGGTGATCAGGCTGCGGGTGTGGCGCGGCAGGCCAGGGCGGGTCCAGATGTCGCCCCAGGCGTGACGGGTGATCATCTCCTGAAACTCCGAGTTGAACTCGGTCAAGGCATTCAGGCTGCGGTCGACGTGGGCATCGCCCAAGACCGCGCGACGGACCTTCAGGCCCTCGTCATAACGTTGTTTCTCGTCCACGGAAATCCCCTCAATCAGCCGACAGAAACGCCAGCACACGCTCGCTGAACGCATTGCCTGCCTGGACGTTGGATAAGTGCGCCGCATAGAACTCGGCGTACTCGGCCCCGCGCACATGCTCCTGGATGAAATGCCCACCGGACGGTGGCGTCACCGCATCTTCGCTTCCGGCAACCACCAACAGCGGCGCCTTGATCGCAGACAACTGATCGCGGAAATCGGCATCGCGCACCGCAGCGCAATTGGCTGCATAGCCTTCGGGCGAAGTGGCCGCGAGCATGTCGGTGATTTGCTTGGCTGCCGCCGGGTTGGCGGCGGAGAAGTCCGGGGTGAACCAGCGGGCAATCGACGCATCGCGCAGGGCAACCATAGCCGCCTGACGATCACGCAGCACCATTTCGATACGTGGGTTCCACACTGACGGATCGCCGATTTTCGCTGCTGTGTTGCACACGATCAGCTTGTTCAGGCGTTCGCCGGCATTGATCCCCAGCCACTGGCCAATCAACCCACCCATGGACAGACCGCAGAAATGCGCGCGTTCGATGTGCAAGGCATCCAGCAAGGCAAGCACGTCGTGACCCAGTTGCTCGATGCTGTAAGGCCCCGGCGTCACCAATGACTGGCCATGACCACGGGTGTCGAAACGCAACACGCGAAAATGCCCGGAGAACGCCGGGATTTGCGCGTCCCACATGTGCAGGTCGGTGYCCAACGAATTGGACAACACCAGTACCGGCGCATCGACCGGTCCATCGAGTTGGTAATGCAGTTCGCCCTCGGCGAGTTGTACAAAAGCCACAGCAAGTCTCCTTCAGGCAGTCAATGCAGAATGTTCAGCCACCGCGCGCTCGACCCAGGTTTTGGCCTGACCGAGGTAATGGGCGGGGTCCAGCAGATGATCGAGTTCAGCCACCGACAGTTCGGCGGTCACTTGCGGTTCGTCGCCGAGGACCGCACGCAGGTGACGTTGTTCGGCCACGGCGCGTTTGCAGCATTGCTCCAAGAGATGATGCGCAGTGTCGCGCCCTACCCGTTGCGCGAGGACGATGCTCACCGCTTCGGCGAGCACCAGGCCCTGGGTCAAATCGAGGTTGCGCGCCATGCGCTCGGCATCCACCTCCAGTCCTTTGGCGATCAACAGCGCTTGCTGCAGGCTGCCCGACACCAGGCAGCAAATCTCCGGCAGGGTTTCCCACTCGGCATGCCACAGGCCGAGGCTGCGTTCGTGTTCCTGGGGCATGGCGCTGAACAGCGTCGAGAGCAGACCGGGTACACGCGTTGCCGCACCGATCAGCACCGCCGCGCCCACCGGATTGCGCTTGTGCGGCATGGTCGAAGAACCGCCCTTGCCCGGCGCCGAAGGTTCGAACACTTCGCCAGCCTCGGTTTGCATCAACAGGCTGATATCGCGCCCGAGTTTGCCGAGACTGCCGGAGATCAGGCCGAGTACTGCAGCGAATTCAACCACGCGATCGCGCTGGGTGTGCCACGGCTGTTCGGGCAAGGCCAGTTGCAGTTCTTCGGCCAGCGCCTGGGCAATTGGCATGGCCTGGTCGCCAAGGGCCGCAAGGGTTCCGGACGCACCGCCGAATTGCAGCACCAGCAGGCGCGGCTTGAGTTCGGCCAAGCGCTGGCGACTGCGCGTCACTGCCCCCAGCCAACCGGCGATTTTCATGCCGAGGGTGACAGGCGTTGCGTGTTGCAACCAGGTGCGCCCGGCCAATGGCGTCGCTGTATAACGTTGGGCCTGCGTCGCAAGGGTTTGGCCCAGTTGCGCCAGATCGCTTTCGATCAGCGCCAGTGCGCGGCGCAGTTGCAACACCAGGCCGCTGTCCATCACGTCCTGGCTGGTCGCGCCCAGATGCACATAGCGCTCGGCTTCGGCATCGGTGGCCGCGATCTGTTTGCCCAGCGCCTTGACCAACGGAATGGCCGAGTTACCCGCGGTGGCAATCGCCTCGCCCAACGCCGCGAAGTCATAAAGCCCGGCGCGGCAAGCCGCTTCAATCGGCGCGACAGCACTCGACGGAATCAACCCTACCTGCGCTTCGGCCCGGGCCAGTGCCGCTTCGAAATCGAGCATGGCCTGGACCCGGCCCTGATCGCAGAACACCTCACGCATATCGCGGGCAGTGAAATAGGCATCGAACAATTGATTGCCCGGTCGCTGATTCATAAACAGTTCCTGGAGGCACGGGCCGCTGCAGCCCGCGCGTGAAGATCAAAGGTCGTTATGCAGATACGCGGCCTGTTTCGGCAGGCGCAGGCTGAACAGGAACGCCACCGCCATCATCACCGTGACGTACCAGTAGAAGGAGTTTTCCATGCCCACGGCCTTGAGGCTCAAAGCCACATATTCTGCCGAACCACCGAAAATCGCATTCGCCACCGCATACGCCAGGCCAACGCCCAAGGCGCGTACTTCCGGCGGGAACATCTCGGCTTTTACCAGACCGCTGATCGAGGTGTAGAAACTGACGATCGCCAGCGCCAGGGTAATCAGCACGAAGGCCAGAAACGGACTGGTCACGCTTTTCAGGCTCAACAGGATCGGCACGGTGAACAGCGTGCCGAGGGTGCCGAACCAGAGCATCGAGTTACGCCGGCCGATCTTGTCGGCGAGCATGCCGAAAACCGGTTGCATGCACATATAAAGGAACAGCGCGCCGGTCATGATGTAGCTGGCGGTCTTGGCCGGCATGCCGGCGGTGTTCACCAGGTACTTCTGCATGTACGTGGTGAAGGTGTAGAAAATCAGCGAACCACCGGCGGTGTAACCGAGCACGGTGATGAACGCTGCTTTGTGGTCGCGAAACAGCGCGCTGATGCTGCCGGCGTCCTTGTTTTCGCGCATTTCCTTGCTGGAAGTTTCTTTCAGCGAACGACGCAAATACAGCGAAACCAACGCCGCCATGGCACCGACCACAAAGGGAATCCGCCAGCCGTAGGCACGCAGGTCATCCTCGGTGAGGAACTGTTGCAGGATCACCACCAGCGACACCGCGAGCAACTGGCCGCCAATCAGGGTCACGTACTGGAACGAAGCGAAGAAACCGCGCTGGCCCTTGAGCGCCACTTCGCTCATGTAAGTCGCGGTGGTGCCGTACTCACCGCCCACCGACAAGCCTTGCAGCAAACGGGCGAACAGCAACAGGATCGGCGCCCAGACCCCGATACTGTTGTAGGTCGGCAAGCAGGCAATAAGCAACGAGCCGAAGCACATCATCAGAATCGAGATCAGCATCGAGTTCTTGCGCCCGTGCTTGTCCGCCAACCGACCGAAAATCCAGCCACCAATCGGGCGCATCAGGAAGCCGGCGGCAAACACGCCAGCCGTGTTGACCAACTGCACCGTGGGGTTGTCGGACGGGAAAAAGGCCGGCGCGAAATAGATCGCACAGAAGGCATAGACATAGAAGTCGAACCATTCGACCAGGTTGCCGGACGAAGCACCGACAATGGCGAAGATCCGCTTGTTGCGTTCTTCGCCCGTATAAAGAGCTATAGGAGCCGTGGGTGTTGTCATTGTTTTTTCACTCAAAAGGGACAGTGAGAGTCTAGACACACTTTGCAACAGTCCCGTTCCACAGATAGATCAGCAACACAAATCCACTGTGGGAGCGAGCTTGCTCGCGATAGCGTCAGGTCAGTCACCATTTATGTTGGATGTGACTCAGTCATCGCGAGCAAGCTCGCTCCCACAGTTTTTTACGGTGTTCACTTAATAGTCGAAGAACACCGTCTCGGCATCGGTGCCCTGCAGAATCACGTTCCACTGGTACACGCCCGACGCATCCTGCTTGGCCAGCAACGTATTGCGACGCTCGGCCGGCACGCATTCCAGCAACGGATCATTCACGTTGGCCGCCTCGCCATCAAAGTAAATCCGCGTCAGCAAGTGCTTCACCAGGCCACGGGCAAACACCAGCACCACCAGATGCGGCGCCTGGGTCGTGCCTTTGAGCCCCTCGACCGTGCCCGGCTTGATGGTGGTGAAGCGAAAACGCCCTTCGGCATCCACCGGTACCCGGCCAAAACCTTCGAAGTTCGGGTCCAGGGGTTTGTCCTGGTCATCTTCCGGGTGATCGTACTTGCCGGCGGCGTTGGCCTGCCAGACTTCCAGCATTGCGTCGTTGACGACATCACCGTTGCCATCGACCACTTGCCCGGTGATCGCCATGCGCTCGCCCAGGGTTTGTTCGACGGTCAGGTTTTCGCGGTTCAGCCAGGTCAGGCCGATGTGGTAGTACGGCCCGACGGTGTGGGACGTGGTCGCAGTCAGCGTCATCTTATTTCTCCATCGGCGTGGCGTCGCGGCCGCGCAAAACGATGTCCCAGCGATAACCGAGGGCATAGGAAGGGATGGTTTTTTCCAGATCGAACGTGGCGATCAAGCGCTCTTTGGCGCCGGTATCGGGCACGCAGTTGTAGATCGGGTCGTACGCCAGCAACGGGTCGCCCGGGAAATACATCTGCGTCACCAGGCGCGTCAGAATGCTCGGCCCGAACAGCGAGAAATGGATGTGCGCCGGGCGCCAGGCGTTATGGTGGTTACCCCATGGATAGGCGCCGGGCTTGATGGTCTGGAACTGATACCAGCCATCGGCGTCGGTCACGGTGCGGCCCGTGCCGGTGAAATTCGGGTCCAGCGGTGCGTCATGCAGGTCGCGGGCATGGGCGTAGCGACCGGCGGCGTTGGCCTGCCAGATCTCCACCAGAATCCCCGGCACCGGCAGACCGTTTTCATCCAGTACACGACCGTGGATGATGATGCGCTCACCCTGTGGCTGCCCCTCATGCTGGGCGGTCAGGTCGTTGTCCTTCTCGTTGACGCGCTCGGCGCCGACGCTCGGACCGGTGATTTCCGACAACGAATGCGGCAGAAACACCAACGGCCTGGACGGCGAGCGCAGGTTGGTGGATTGATAGGTCGGGTGCAGGTATTCCGGCTGAGTGCCCGCCTGCGGGCGACGGTAACCAGGCTTGTCAGTCATGAAGCATTCCTCAGTTCTTATAAGTCTTCAGAGCGCGTCAGACACGCTCGATCGCCAGGGCCAGACCTTGACCGACACCGACACACATGGTCGCCAGACCTTTCTTGCCACCGGTTTTTTCCAGCTGATGCAACGCGGTCAACACCAGTCGCGCACCGCTCATGCCCAACGGATGACCCAAGGCAATCGCGCCACCATTGGGATTGACCTGGGCCGCATCGTCGGCGATCCCCAGTTCACGCAGCACCGCCAAACCCTGGCTGGCGAAGGCTTCGTTGAGTTCGATCACGTCGAAATCGCTGACCGCCACACCGAGGCGTTCGGTCAGTTTACGCACCGCAGGCACCGGGCCAATGCCCATCACCCGCGGCGCAACACCGGCGCTGGCCATGCCCAGCACTTTAGCGCGGGCGGTCAGGCCGTGTTTCTTCACGGCTTCGGCCGAGGCCAGGATCAATACTGCCGCGCCATCGTTCACTCCGGAGGCGTTGCCGGCGGTGACGGTTTTGTCGGGGCCGTTGACCGGTTTGAGTTTGGTCAGGGCTTCCAGGGTGGTGTCGGCGCGAGGATGCTCGTCCTGGCTGACCACGGTTTCACCCTTCTTGTGGGCAATGCGCACTTCAACAATTTCTTCGGCGAAGAACCCGGCGGCTTGCGCGGCGGCTGTGCGTTGTTGACTGCGCAGGGCGAACGCGTCCTGATCGGCGCGGGACACCTTGTAATCGTCGGCCACGTTGTCAGCGGTCTGCGGCATCGCATCCACACCGTACTGGGCTTTCATCAACGGGTTGATAAAACGCCAGCCAATGGTGGTGTCTTCCAGTTTCATGTTGCGCGAGAACGCGGCATCAGCTTTGCCCATCACGAACGGCGCACGGGACATCGACTCGACGCCACCGGCAATCGCCAGCTCCATCTCGCCGCTGGCGATAGCGCGGAACGCGGTACCGATGGCATCCATGCCCGAAGCACAGAGGCGATTGAGGGTCACGCCCGGAATGGTTTCCGGCAGCCCGGCCAGCAACAGCGCCATACGCGCGACATTGCGGTTGTCTTCACCGGCCTGGTTGGCGCAGCCGAGGAACACCTCGTCCACGGCGTTCCAGTCCACCGACGGGTTGCGCTCCATCAAGGCTTTGATCGGCACGGCAGCCAGGTCGTCGGCACGCACCGTCGACAGGCCGCCGCCGAAACGGCCGATGGGGGTACGAATCGCGTCGCAGATATAAACGTCACGCATCACGCTTCTCCGGGTGCTTGGCCGTGGGCGGCAGCAGTGCGGGCTTCGAGATCACGCAATGCGGTCAGCTCGACCTCTGTTGGCTCAGCGGTGTGCTCAACGTTGTCGGCAAAACGTATCGCCCAACCGGTGGCTGCGACCACTTGCTCGCGGGTCACGCCGGGGTGCAGTGCGGTGACCACGAATTCGTGGGTACCCTCCTCCGGTTCCATGATGCACAGGTCGGTGATGATCCCCACCGGACCGGCGCCTGGCAGGCCAAGACGCTTGCGCGAATCGCCACCCTCACCGTGACCGACCGAAGTAATGAAATCGAGTTTGTCGACAAAGGAGCGCGAAGACTGCTTGAGGATGATCAACACGCTCTTGGCCGAACCGGCAATTTCCGGCGCGCCACCGGCACCTGGCAGGCGCACTTTCGGTGCGTGGTAATCGCCGACCACGGTGGTGTTGATGTTGCCGAAACGGTCGACCTGCGCCGCACCAAGGAAGCCGACGTCGATACGCCCGCCCTGCAGCCAGTAACGGAAAATCTCGCCGGTCGGGACCACGGTGTCGGCGGTTTCCGCCAGTTCACCGTCGCCGATCGACAACGGCAGTACGCTCGGCTTGGCACCGATCGGACCCGATTCGTAGATCAGAACGACATCAGGCGAGGACGTCAGGCGCGCCAGGTTGGCCGCTTTCGACGGCAGGCCGATACCGACGAAGCACACCGAACCGTTCTTCAGACGGCGAGCGGCGGCGACGGTCATCATTTCATTGGTGGTGTAAGTCATTACTTCGCCTCCGAAGCGGCGGCCAGTTTGGCCTGGAACTCGCTGAAGTCAGCGCTGCCGTGGATGTATTCGTTGATCCACGCGGTGAAGGTTTCACGGTCGCGGGCAATCGGGTCCCAGGCCTGGTAGAAACGGTTGTCGCGCTCGTTGTAGCCGTGGGCATAGGACGGGTGCGCGCCGCCTGGCACGTGGCAAACCGCGCTCAAGGCCCAGGTTGGCAGTACACAGGAATTCATCGGTGCATTGAGGTCGTCGACGATTTCCTCAACGGTGACGATGCAGCGTTTGGCGGCCAGTGCAGCTTCTTTCTGCACGCCGAGGATGCCCCAGAGCAGCACGTTGCCCTTGCGGTCGGCTTTCTGCGCGTGAATCACGGTAATGTCCGGGCGCACCGAAGGCACGGCGGCCAACACTTCGCCAGTGAACGGGCAAGTGACGGATTTGATCAGCGGGTTGACCTTCGGCAAGTCGGAACCGGCGTAGGCACGCAGGACCGCGAATGGCAGGCCGGAAGCCCCGGCGACGTAGGCATTGGCCAGGTCGGCATGGCTGTGTTCTTCGATTTCCAGCGCGTGGGGCCACTGCTTCTCCACCGCGTCACGCAGGCGATGCAGGGAGCCGACACCCGGGTTGCCGCCCCAGGAGAAAATCAGCTTGCGGGCACAACCGGCACCGATCAACTGGTCGTAGATCAAGTCAGGGGTCATCCGCACCAGGGTCAGGTCTTTCTTGCCCTGGCGAATGATTTCGTGACCCGCCGCCGTCGGGATCAGGTGGGTAAAGCCTTCGAGCGCGACCGTATCGCCGTCGTTTACGAATTGCTTCACCGCGTCGTGCAGCGAAAGGATTTCAGCCATTGGGGCAGGCTCCCGTTTATTGTTAACCGACAGTGGAAGAAGGCGCCGATGCGCAGCGCCGGAGTGACTGAAGATTAAGCCCGTGCAAAACGCCAAACAATCCGATAATCGACTAAGCGTTCGATTATCGAACATATTGTTATCTGGCTATCTTTATAGGCTGCCCCAAAAGATCGCAGCCTGCGGCAGCTCCTACAGATTTACACATTCCCCTGTAGGAGCTGCCGCAGGCTGCGATCTTTTACTGTTACACCACTATTTCAAACCAGGATCAGGTCGCATCCGCATGACTGACCATGCCCTTGATCACCACCGCCGTCGTTGCCAGCGCCGCCGGAATCACCAGCGCCGTCAGCACTTGCTCGAAGTTCCAGCCCAGCCCCAACAGCGTTGCACCCATCCACGCCCCTAGGATGGCGCCGAAGCGGCCGATCCCGAGCATCCACGACACCCCGGTGGCCCGCCCCTGAGTCGGATAAAACCGTGCGGCCAGCGACGGCATTGCCGATTGCGCGCCGTTGACACACATCCCGGCCACCAGCACCAGGGTCGCCAGCAGCGCGATGTTGCCCAGGCTCTGCCCTACTGCGTAGGCAAACACCCCGGCCAGCAGGTAAAAAATGCCGATGACCTTGTGCGGATTGAACCGGTCCATCGCCCAGCCCACGCCCACCGCACTCAGCACGCCGCCGAACTGGAACAGCGCGCCGATGAAGGCGGCTTGCTCCATGCTCGCGCCACTGTCACGCATCAGCGTCGGCAGCCAGCTGGTCAGCAGGTAAACGATCACCAGGCCCATGAAGTAGGTCAGCCACAGCAGCAAGGTGCCGACGCTGTAGGTGCCGGAGAAGATCACCGCGAACACATTGCGCGCCTTCACGGTTTTCTGTTCCGGCACGCTGAAACTGGACGCCTGGGCCACCACCGTCGGATCAATCGGCGCCAGTGCCTTGCGCACTTTGTCCGTACCGCGATTGCGTACCACCAGGTAACGCGCCGACTCCGGCAGCCAGAGCAGCAAAACGACGGAGAGGATCAGCGGCAAAATCCCGCCGATCAGCAGCAGGCTGTGCCAGCCAAAGGCCGGAATGAGCTTGGCCGAGATGAATCCGCCGCCGGCCATGCCCAGGTTGAAACCGCAGAACATGCTGGTCACTAGCAAAGACTTCTTGCGCTCCGGAGTGTACTCCGACAGCAGGGTCGTGGCATTCGGCATGCCGGCGCCCAGACCCAGGCCAGTCAGGAAGCGCAACACCAGCAACTGATCGACATTGCTGCTGTAGGCCGAGGCCAGGCTGAAGGCACCGAACAACAGCACCGCACCGACCAGTACGACTTTTCGTCCGAAGCGGTCAGCCAACGGGCCCGAGCCCAGTGCGCCGAAGACCATGCCGATCAGCGCCGCACTCATCACCGGGCCTAGGCTGGCGCGGTCGATACCCCAGTCCTGGGACAGGGCCGGGGCGATGAAACCCATGGCCGCAGTGTCGAGGCCATCGAGGAAGACAATCAGGAAACACAGGATCACCACGCGCCACTGGTAGCGCGAAATGGGTTGGGCATTGATGAAGGACTGCACGTCGAGGCAGTTACCTACAGCAGACTGAGGCTGGTTCATTATTTTTATTCCACGGATCGCAGTCGAACGGTGTCAGCAGACGCTGACGAAGCCGCGACAGTAATGATCCGGAGGAAACAGCGTCAATTCGATAAACGCAACTCTGTGCGTTTATCGAACAGCTTAGGCAAACAGCTGGGCGCTGAGGTCGCGGCTGGCACTCAGCAGGCCAGGCAGAAATCGCTGTTCCAGCTCATTGCGGCTGACTCGCCCGGCGTGAGTGCTGACGTTGAGGGCCGCAACCACCTGGCCGGAGGCGTCATATACAGGAACGGCAATTGAACGCAGCCCTTGCTCAAGTTCCTGGTCAACGATGCACCAGCCTTGCTGTCGCACCTCTTGCAGGCATTCGAGCAATGCCTCGGGGGTGTGAATCGTACGGCTGGTCTTGGCTTGCAATTCGGCGTGATCGAGGTATTCGCCCAGCGACGTGTCATCCAGCGCGGCCAGCAGAATCCGCCCCATCGACGTACAATAGGCCGGCAAGCGCCCGCCCACCGACAAGTCCACCGAAATCAGGCGCTGGGTGGTTGCGGAGCGAGCGATGTACAAAATGTCATCACCTTCCAGCGTGGCCATGTTGCAGGCCTCGTGCAGTTGCTCGCTCATGCGGTCCAGGTAAGGCTGGGCGGACACCGCCAGCGGCGTCGATGACACATAGGCATGGCCGAGGGTCAGCACTTTGGGCAGCAACGAATAGGTGCGGCCGTCGGTGGTGGCGTAGCCGAGTTTGATCAGGGTGTGCAGGCAACGGCGCACCGCGGCGCGGGGAATTTCCGTTCGGTGACTGATCTGGGCGATGGTCAGGTGTCGTTTGCGCTCCTGGAACGCTTGCACCACGGCCAGGCCACGGGCCAGGGACGTCATGAAGTCCGGGTCGCCGGTCAGTGCCTGGATCCGCTTGGCCGGTGAAGCAACGATGGGGGGAGCCACTGAAGTGAAGGAATTGCGCATTTGATCGTTCATACAAGGTCCTTTTACCCACTCGGATCAGCGACTATTACAAAGGGCTACCGCCTGGCACTCAAGCCCGGCCTGCCATCTTCGGGCGATTATCGAACGCTCGACCGATAATCGCAATCCACCGGATCAATCACCCGATTCGCTGGTGTCCGGTTTTTCGCTGACTCACGAACCGCTGTTTACATCGACTCGACACAGGACTTAATGGGGCAATCTAAATACCGTAACTTGTTCGAACTTAATGGCGTCAGGCAGGCATCGCTGCAATGTGGTACCCGTCGGCGTTCCAGTTAATCGTAAAGTTTCTAGCAACAAAACGGTCACACCGGGATCCGCTTTTAACTCGTTGGAGATAGTGTTCTTCAAATCGGCCGCTATAATACAATTCAGTAGCGCTTCGGTTTTTTACTTGCCGAACCCGCTGCCCGGCAATGCGATGTTCCATCGCCGTTGCCCGTTGCAAGCGCCAGACTCGCATTGAACCGCCTTGCCAGTGCGCTTGCTGATACAGGAAACTGAAGCTACGTCAGCTGTTTATATCTGGTGCCGTGGCCGCCTGTGACATGGAAGTATTGATCACCCTGTTGCCAAAACGATGCCTGACGGGCATTGCCCATTCGACGAACGTGATCAATCGATTTGATGCAGCGCGTGTTCACCAGAATTTATCCCAACTCAATCAGGTAGCACTGTGACGAAAGACGAACTGCGCGCGGAACTAGAGCGCCAGGAACAACGCTACAAGGAAGTTTACGGCGGAGAAGTCACCACTTACGCCGCTCAACCCGAACCGGAACGCAAACCCTGGCGTAAACGCGCCACCGTTCAGGATCAGGTTTTCCAGCAGGAACTTCAAAAAATGGAAAAGGAACTCAAAGCCGAAGAGCCGTGACTGCTTTGACCTGATCCCTACAATGGCCCGCCTCTGCACCCGTTAAAAGCGGGATGTATTGATGTTGCCTTTCGCGCCCGCCATGAGCGGGCAGCGGCCATCACCGTCGTCGAATCAGGCATATTTCCGGTATCTGACCTATTTCTCAGATTTTTCGCACAACCTTTCAAGCCCCTCTTACCGGGCCGTTAAGGTTTTGCGACAGCGATTTTACAAATAAAATCAATGACTTAAAAAACACAGCAAAACCCTGGGTTTTTAGGTGCTGCGGCAAAAAAATTCGTTGAAGAATGTTACCGATGAGCAGCTAGTGCATTGATTAGCAGTCTTTTCTGGCATAATCGCGCCCCCTTATGACCGGGTCAGAAAACCTTCATGATCGATTTATTCAGCGGACTGGATGCTTGGGTGCTTGTGAGCCTCTTGCTCGCCCTGGCCTTTGTCCTCGCCTTCGAGTTCATCAACGGCTTTCATGACACCGCTAACGCGGTGGCGACCGTTATCTACACCAAAGCCATGCCGCCTCACCTGGCGGTGTTCTTCTCCGGTGTGTTCAACTTCCTCGGCGTGCTGCTGGGCGGGGTCGGCGTGGCGTATGCCATCGTCCACCTGCTACCGGTAGAACTGCTGATCAATGTGAACACCGGTCACGGACTGGCCATGGTGTTCTCGTTGCTCGCCGCCGCCATCGCCTGGAACCTGGGCACCTGGTACTTCGGCATTCCCGCTTCCAGTTCCCACACGCTGATCGGTTCGATCCTCGGTGTCGGCCTGGCCAACGCCCTGATCAACGACATTCCGCTGGCTGACGGTGTGAACTGGCAGAAAGCGATCGATATCGGCGCTTCCCTGGTGTTCTCGCCAATGGCCGGCTTCCTGATCGCCGCACTGATCCTGATCGGTCTTAAATGGTGGCGTCCGCTGTCGAAGATGCACAAGACGCCGGAACAGCGCCGCAAGATCGACGACAAGAAACACCCGCCGTTCTGGAATCGCCTGGTACTGGTGATTTCGGCCATGGCCGTGAGTTTCGTGCACGGTTCCAACGATGGCCAGAAAGGTATCGGCCTGATCATGCTGGTCCTGATCGGTATCGTGCCGGCCCAGTTCGTCCTCGACCTGAACAGCACGACCTACCAGATCGAGCGGACTCGCGACGCGACCCTGCACCTGAGCCAGTTCTACCAGCGCAATTCCGAAACCCTGGGCGAGTTCCTGGCCCTGGGCAAGAGCTTGGACGGCGACTTGCCGGAGAAATTCCGTTGCAACCCGCAACAGACCGAACCGACCATTACCGCCCTGCTCGGCACCCTCAAGGGTGTAGCCGACTACCATTCGCTGTCGGCGGAAAGCCGTATCGAAGTCCGTCGCTACCTGCTCTGCCTGGACGACACCGCGAAGAAAGTCAGCAAGTTGCCAACTCTCGGGGCTCGTGAAAAGGCCGACCTGGACAAGCTGCGCAAAGACCTGACCACTACCACTGAATACGCGCCGTTCTGGGTGATTCTGGCGGTTGCACTGGCCTTGGGCCTGGGCACCATGGTCGGCTGGAAACGCGTGGTACTGACCATTGGCGAGAAGATCGGCAAGCAAGGCATGACCTACTCCCAAGGCATGTCGGCGCAGATCACCACTGCCAGCCTGATCGGCATGGCGAACATCTTCAGCCTGCCGGTTTCCACCACCCACGTGCTGTCCTCGGGCGTGGCAGGCACCATGGTCGCCAACAAAAGCGGCCTGCAAGGCGGCACCGTCAGAACCATCCTGCTGGCCTGGGTATTGACCCTGCCAGCCACCGTGGCCCTGTCGGCCGGGTTGTTCTGGCTGGCTTCGAAGGCCCTTGGCAGCTGATAAGCAGCCAAACGAAAAAGGCGCGCTCCGCAAGGAACGCGCCTTTTTTATTGCCAAAATCTTCGCTACACCACAAATCACTGTGGGAGCGAGCTTGCTCGCGATAGCGGTCTTACAGCCAATATAGATGCTGAATGTTATGGCCTCATCGTCGGAACGCCGCCCGGAGCAAGCTCGCTCCCACAGGGTTTGCGTGTATCGATAGAGTTTTACAGGCAAAAAAAAGGGCAACCGAAGTTGCCCAAAATGCCTTGCGTGCTCATTACATCCAGAAAGAACTACGGTTTTTTCCGCTTGTGCGAATCCTTCCAGATAAAAAGTCCGAATCCTGCAAAAAACACAAACATAAGGCCGACAGTCAGCACTCCGGCGATCACCACGTTGTCGAAAAACATGACGCGTCTCCTGTACTTGCCCTGTTGCGATAGGGCTAAGTTAACCAATCGGGCAGGAGAGAATATTGACCGGGATCAATGTCGCCCGAGACTGGGCAAGAGGAAGGGGAAAGTTTGACCCGCATCAATGAATGCGGGGGATTTCAGCGCTTTTTCGGTTTGTTTTTCGGCTTTTTCCTGGCCTTGCCCAATGGCATGGCCTGCTCGAACGCCTGGCGAACTTCATTGAGTCGCTTGTCGTTGAGGTCATGAACACGCTTGGCGCGTTCAGCGTTGAGGTCAATCAGTTTGTCGTCTTGGCTCATGGCGGTCAGTGCATCGCTTGAAATGAGATTCAGCCGCCGTAGCGTTCGGCAACCCTGCGCCAATAATGCGGCCTGATGGCCTCGCTGACCAGCCTGCGTTCAAATCTCGATGTCGACCCACAGCCCCTGCCGCGGCTGATCTTCCATCAGCGGCGCCACCGGCACGGTGTTGTCGGCATTGAGTTCATCGCCGGGAATCGCCAGGTGCGCCTCGGGGTCATGATCAGCCTCGCGGCGACGTCTTTCCTGCTCCTGCTTGCGGCGCTGTTCCTCGCGCAGCACTAACCCGTCCTCTTCGGGATTGCGCTTTTGCAGGTCAATGGTGCTTTCACTGGAGCTTTCCTGCACCGGCACCACCGGTGGAATGTCCGGACGCTGGCGGATCGGGTCGGTTTGCGAAGTGATCGGCACGGCACTCAGGGGGAGCATCGGTGGCAGCATGGTTTCGGTCTCCTGTCAGCAGGCTGTCGGCTGCGGGGATGGCGACTTGAGCCATCGGTCGCAAACTGTGACCCAATTGGCACTCATTAGTGCACCGGGCGGCGCGCCATGCACAGGTGGACTAACGTAAGACTGTGAGTTTTTCTGAGAGTCCTTTGGCCCTGAAGCCCTCATTCCGTTAAGATAGCCCGCTTTTTCAGGTGGGAGTCAGGCAGCATGGCGCAGCAGTATCAACCGGGGCAACGCTGGATCAGTGACAGCGAAGCCGAGCTGGGTTTAGGCACCGTTCTGGCACAGGACGGCCGCTTGTTGACCGTGCTCTACCCGGCCACTGGCGACACCCGCCAGTACGCGCTACGGAATGCGCCTCTGACCCGCGTGCGGTTTTCACCGGGTGACACCATCACCCACTTCGAAGGCTGGAAGCTTACCGTCCGCGAAGTCGACGACGTTGATGGCCTGCTGGTTTACCACGGCCTCAACGGGCAGAGCGAAGTGGTCACCCTGCCAGAGACCCAACTGTCGAACTTCATCCAGTTCCGTTTGGCCAGCGACCGTCTGTTCGCCGGCCAGATCGACCCGCTGGCCTGGTTCTCCCTGCGTTATCACACTCTGGAACACACCAGCCGCCAGCTGCAGTCCTCCCTTTGGGGCCTGGGCGGCGTGCGTGCGCAACCGATCGCGCACCAGTTGCACATTGCCCGCGAAGTCGCCGACCGCATCGCGCCACGGGTTCTGCTGGCCGATGAAGTGGGCCTGGGCAAAACCATCGAAGCCGGCCTGGTGATCCATCGCCAATTGCTCTCGGGCCGCGCCAGCCGTGTGCTGATCCTGGTTCCGGAAAACCTGCAGCACCAGTGGCTGGTCGAGATGCGCCGCCGTTTCAACCTGCAGGTCGCGCTGTTCGACGAAGAGCGCTTCATCGAAAGCGATGCCAGCAACCCATTCGAAGACACCCAACTCGCGCTGGTCGCGCTCGAGTGGCTGGTGGACGACGAGAAAGCCCAGGACGCGCTGTTCGCGGCCGGCTGGGACTTGCTGGTGGTCGACGAAGCTCACCACCTGGTGTGGCACGAAGATCAGGTCAGCCCTGAGTATTCGCTGGTCGAGCAACTCGCCGAAACCATTCCCGGCGTGCTGCTGTTGACCGCCACCCCGGAACAACTCGGCCAGGACAGCCACTTCGCTCGTCTGCGCCTGCTCGACCCGAACCGTTTCCACGACCTGCAAGCCTTCCGCGCCGAGAGCGAAAACTATCGCCCGGTGGCTGAAGCCGTTCAGGAGTTGCTGGACAAGGGACGCCTGTCGCCGCAAGCCCACAAGACCATCCACGGGTTCCTCGGCAACGAAGGCGAAGCCCTGTTGGCCGCCGTCAACGATGGCGACACCGAAGCCAGCGCCCGCCTGGTGCGTGAATTGCTCGACCGCCACGGCACCGGCCGCGTGCTGTTCCGTAACACCCGCGCCGCCGTGCAGGGTTTCCCGGAGCGCAAGCTGCACCCGTACCCGCTGCCGTGCCCGGACGAATACCTCGAACTGCCGTTGGGCGATCACGCCGAGTTGTACCCGGAAGTCAGCTTCCAGGCCCAACCGGATGCCAGCGAAGAAGATCGCTGGTGGAAGTTCGACCCGCGCGTCGAGTGGTTGATTGATCAGCTGAAGATGCTCAAGCGCACCAAAGTACTGGTGATCTGCGCCCACGCCGAAACCGCCATGGACCTGGAAGACGCCCTGCGCGTGCGTTCCGGCATCCCGGCCACGGTGTTCCACGAAGGCATGAACATCCTCGAGCGTGACCGCGCCGCCGCCTACTTCGCCGACGAAGAGTTTGGCGCGCAAGTGCTGATCTGCTCGGAAATCGGCAGTGAAGGTCGCAACTTCCAGTTCTCCCATCACTTGGTGCTGTTCGACCTGCCGTCCCACCCGGACCTGCTGGAACAACGTATCGGTCGACTGGACCGGATCGGTCAGAAGCACATCATCGAACTGCACGTGCCATACCTGGAAACCAGCCCGCAAGAGCGCCTGTTCCAGTGGTACCACGAAGCGCTGAACGCGTTCCTCAATACCTGCCCGACCGGCAACGCCCTGCAGCACCAGTTCGGCCCGCGCCTGCTGCCGCTGCTCGAAGAAGCCGACGATGGCGAGTGGCAAGCGCTGATCGACGAAGCCCGCACCGAGCGTGAGCGCCTGGAAGCCGAGTTGCACACCGGTCGTGACCGTTTGCTGGAGCTGAACTCCGGTGGCGCGGGCGAAGGCGATGCGCTGGTGGAGGATATCCTTGAGCAAGACGATCAGTTCGCACTGCCGATCTACATGGAAACCCTGTTCGACGCCTTCGGCATCGACAGCGAAGACCATTCGGAAAATGCACTGATCCTCAAGCCGAGCGAAAAAATGCTCGACGCCAGCTTCCCGCTGGGCGACGACGAAGGCGTGACCATCACTTACGACCGTAACCAGGCGCTGTCTCGCGAAGACATGCAATTCATCACCTGGGAGCACCCGATGGTTCAGGGCGGCATGGATCTGGTGCTGTCCGGCTCCATGGGCAACACCGCCGTGGCGCTGATCAAGAACAAGGCACTCAAGCCGGGCACCGTGTTGCTGGAACTGTTGTATGTCAGCGAAGTGGTTGCCCCGCGCTCACTGCAACTGGGCCGCTACCTGCCGCCGGCCGCCCTGCGCTGCCTGCTCGATACCAACGGCAACGACCTGTCGGCCCGCGTGTCGTTCGAAACCTTGAACGATCAGCTCGAAAGCGTGCCGCGTGCCAGCGCCAACAAGTTCATCCAGGCCCAGCGTGACCAGTTGACGCCACGAATCAACGCCGGTGAAGCGAAGATCCTGCCGCGCCACACAGAACGTGTCGCCGAGGCACAGCGTCGCCTGGCCGCCGATACCGAGGAAGAACTGGCGCGCTTGACCGCGTTGCAAGCGGTCAACCCGACCGTGCGCGAAAGCGAACTGGTGGCCCTGCGCAAACAACGCGAGCAAGGCCTGGCCATGCTCGACAAGGCTGCGTTGCGACTGGAAGCGATTCGGGTGTTGGTGGCGGGTTAATCCCCTGCTCCACCCTGCTTAAAAAGAAGGCCCGCAGTGATGCGGGCCTTTTTATTTGTCTGATTCCTGTAGTGATGCGGATGGCCTCATCGCGGGCAAGTCGGATCGCCGCACCGCCGCTCCCACAGTGTCCGTGTCGTACACGGAATCTGTGAAACCACAGAACCTGTGGGAGCGAGCTTGCTCGCGATAGCGGTCAAGCAGTCACCGCAGAACCTTCAGGCTCAACTACCGCCACCAACCCTTCCTTCATCCGCTTGGCATCGCGCACGAAACACCGCGAAGCCAGGAACAGAAACACCACGGTGAACAACAGCGCCACCGGAATCAGGTACATCGCGTCATGCAGGCCGACCGCTTTAAACGCCTCAGTCATCTGTTCCGCACCTGCCTCGAGCATCGCCGTGTGGGCAAAGTGATCCGACAAGGCCCCGACCACCACCGGCCCCAAACCGCCGCCCAACAGATACAGCCCGGCAAAGAACAGCGCCATCGCCGTCGCCCGCAACCTCGGCTCGACCACATCCTGTATCGCCGTGTACACGCAGGTGTAGAAGTTGTAGGCGAACAACCAACCCAGGCTAAATACCGCAACAAACACACCGATCTCGATGCGCCCGGAATGCAGCGCCCACGCGGTGCAGACCGTCGAAATCATCAGGCTGAAGGCCGCAAACAACAGCCGCCCGTTGGCAATCCGCTGGTGAATCTTGTCCGCGATCCAGCCACCGAGGGTCAGGCCGACCAACCCGGTCACACCGACAATAACTCCGGTGGCGACCGCGGCATCCTGCAACGGCATGAGAAAGTACCGTTGCAGCATCGGCACCAGAAACGAGTTGCAGGCATAGGTGGCGAAGTTGAAACACAGGCCGGCCATCACCAGCCACAGAAAGGTTGGCACAGCCAATACCCGACGGATCGGCTGATCGATCTTTTCCTGCGACACCTGAACGCTCTCGGCGGCGCCGCGTTTCGGTTCCTTGATGAAAAACATGAAGATCGCGAGGATCAGCCCGGGCACCGCCGCAATAAAGAACGGCGCGCGCCAGCTATCGAAGGCCTTGACCATCGCGCCGATGGTGAAGAACGCCAGCAACAGCCCCAACGGCAGCCCCAGCATGAAGATGCCCATGGCGCGGGCCCGGCGGTGCGCCGGGAACAAGTCGCCGATCAGCGAATTGGCGGCTGGCGCGTAGCTGGCCTCGCCGATGCCGATGCCCATGCGCACGATCAGGAAACTCCAGAAACTGCCCACCATACCGTTGACGGCGGTCAACCCGCTCCACACCGCCAGCCCCCAGCCCATCAGCTTGCTGCGCGAACCGGTATCGGCCATGCGCCCCAGCGGCAAGCCGGCAATGGCGTAGACGATGGTGAATGCCGTCCCGATGATCCCCAACTGGAAATCACTGAGGTGCCATTCCATGCGAATGGGCTCGATGATGATGGCCGGGATGGTGCGGTCGAAAAAATTGAACAGGTTGGCCAGGAACAACAGGAACAGGATGCGCCAGGCATTGGCCGCTTGGGTCGAGTTCTGCATGGGTCCGTCTCTTTTATTGTTTTTGGGGCGTCACTGCCCCCGGACTTTGCAATCTAGACAGGCGGGCCACAACTGTCTTTGATTATTCGCCAGGCTGATACCCCCCCATGGGACGCAACCTGTAGGAGCTTTCGCAGGGCGAGTATTTCGCAGTCCGTCCGGTCGTTGAAAAATACCTTTCACCCCCCCTTCCCAAGCCGTTGGCGAAGCCTAGAATAGCGGCCTTGATTCCCCCCTGTGTCTCCACCCCTCCTTACGATAATCGCCCATGTCCGAAGCCAGTCCGTGTCTGAATTGCGGTGCCTGCTGTTCTCATTTTCGCGTGTCATTTTTCTGGGGTGAATGCGCCTCGTCCGGGGGGACGGTACCCGATGAGCTTGTCGAGCAGATCAGCCCCAGTCGGGTCGCGATGCTCGGCACCGGCTGCAAACCCGTGCGCTGCACCAGCCTGGTGGGAGACGTGGGCAGTACAGTGCAGTGCTCGATTTACGAAAAACGCTCCAGCACCTGCCGGGAATTCGACGCTTCGTGGGTCGATGGCGTGGCCAATCCCGATTGCGACGCGGCCCGTGCCGCTTTCGGCTTGCCGGCCCTGCAACCCGCATTCGAGACGCCTCAGAAGCAAATCGCCTGAGCATTAGCACCAATCGCTATTAGGCTAATTCCAAAATCATTGAAAGCAATGTGCCACTACCGCTTGCGCCCCATCCACGCCCTCTATACTCCAGGACATTCGCTGGCGCTCCTTGCGCCGGCCTGAGGGATAACGATGGGGGCATGCTATGGAGTGGCTTGGTTTGCATTTCATTACCGAGCTACCAGAGAGTGGGCAGGTCATACTTAATTGCACACATGACCCTTTTCTGGTGCTGCTGGCTTATCTGGTCGCCTGTGTCGGCAGCTTCGCGACACTGGACATGGCCGAACGTGTTGCTCACGCTGAAAAATCCGCGTCCCAAACGCTCTGGCGCTGGGTGGGCAGCGGATGCCTGGCCGGCAGTATCTGGGCCATGCACTTCGTCGGGATGCTGGCATTCCAGGCGCCTATCGATCTTCACTACCAACTGCCTGTCACGGTGTTCTCGCTAACCATCGCGCTGCTCGCCGCGTGGCTGGCCATGCATACCCTCAGCCTTCCCGAGCTGAGTTTGCGACAGTGCCTCATGTCATCGATCGGGATCGGCCTGGGTATCGCGACCATGCATTACGTGGGCATGACGGCCATGCACTCCAATGCCTCGGTCTATTACCATCCGGGCCTGTTCGCCCTGTCCATCGTGATTGCGATCGGTGCCGCGCTGGCAGCCTTGTTACTGGCATGGTATCTGCGCGACGGCGCCGGCATGCTGCATCAGCTCATCAAATACTGCGCCAGCCTGTTGCTCGGGGCTGGCATCCTCAGTATGCACCTCACGGCCATGGCCGCCTTCAACCTGGTGCTGCCCGAAGGCAGCCTGCCAGCGCAAACCGGCGAAAACAGCCAACTGCAACTGGCACTGACCGTGGCGGTCATGACCCTGCTGATCATCGGCAGCAGCATCAGCGCGGCGCTGGCGGACAAGAAGCTGCAACGCAAGGACCACGACCTGCAACGGGTCAACTCCCTGCTCAGCCAGCTGGACCAGGCGCGCATGTCGCTGCAACAGGTGGCGCACTACGACGCGCTGACCAACCTGATCAACCGCCGCGGATTCAACCAGGTCTTCGCCGAAAAACTCATCGAGAAATCCAGTAAAGGCGGGATGCTGGCGGTCATGTTCCTGGACATCGACCATTTCAAGCGGATCAACGACAGCCTTGGCCACGATGCCGGTGACGAACTGCTCAAAGTGCTTGCCGGGCACATCAAGAGTTCGATTCGCAGTCATGAGGATGTGGTCGCGCGCTTCGGCGGCGACGAGTTCTGCCTGCTCATCGACCTGCATGATCGTGAAGAGGCGCGGCAGATGGCCCAACGCATCATGTTGAAAATGAAGGAGCCCATCGAACTGGCCGGCAGGCGCATGGTCATGACCACCAGCATCGGCATCAGCCTGTTTCCGGAGGACGGCAAGACTTGTGAGGAACTGCTGAAAAACGCCGACCTGGCGCTGTATCAGTCCAAGGGCGGCGGCCGCAACGGCCTGAGCTTTTTCAGCGCCAACCTGAAAACCCGCGCCACACTGGAACTGCAACTGGAAGAAGAACTGCGCCATGCCTTGCGTGAAGACACTGGCCTGATGCTCTATTACCAGCCGATCTATGACCTCAAGACCGGTCAGGTCAGCAAGCTCGAAGCCTTGATTCGCTGGCAACACCCGGTCCATGGTTTCCTCGTGCCGGATCGTTTTATCGCCATCGCCGAGGCCAACGGCCTGATCGCCGAACTGGACAACTGGGTGCTGCGCAGGGCCTGCGAGGATCTGGGCGAGCTGTCGCGCCAGGGTTGTGTAGACCTCAAGATCGCCGTGAATTGCTCGCCCCTGAGCCTGGCGCGCGTAGAACTGGCCGATGAAATCGAGTACGCATTGCGAGCCGCCGGTGTGGAGCCCCACCGGCTGGAACTGGAAGTCACGGAAAACGCCTTGATGGGCAATATCGCCAACACACTGATGTTGCTGCGACAGATTCGTGCCCTCGGCGTGTCGCTGTCGATCGATGACTTCGGCACCGGCTATTCATCCTTGGCCTACCTCAAGCGCTTGCCGCTCAACACAATGAAAATCGACCGCTCGTTCATCCAGGACATCCCCAAGGCCACACAGGACATGGAGATTGTCCAGGCGATCATTGTCATGGCCCATACCCTGCACCTGCAAGTGGTCACCGAAGGGGTCGAAACCTTCGAGCAATATCAGTTCCTGGAAAACCATGGCTGTGACTTCGCTCAGGGCTATTTGCTCAGTCGGCCGGTGCCACTGGCCGAGCTGCATCCGGTACTGAACGAAATCAACCAGCGCAAGCACACCTGTACCGTCACAACGTTGAGCCTGGCTCACGGTACATCTGCACTAATGTAGACGGATCCTTTTCAAGGAAGCCCTGACTGCCATGCAGGCGCATCAACTGCGCGGCCAGACCGCTGATCGGTGTCGCCGAGCCTTGCTCACGGGAAAACTTCACCGCGGTATCCAGATCCTTGAGCAACGTTCGCACGTGCCACTTGACCGGCTCGAAACGGTTTTCCGCCATCTGTGGGGCCAGGATCTGCAAGGGTTTCGAATCGGCATAGCCGCCGGACAGCGCTTCGGCGATCAGGCTTGCATCAACCCCGGAACGTTCCGCCAACGCGACCACTTCGGCAATCACCAAGGCATTGCAGGCGACGATCATCTGGTTGCACGCCTTGGTCACCTGCCCTGCCCCGATGCCGCCCATGTGCGTCACACGCTGCCCCAGGTTCAGCAGAACGGGACGAACCCGATCCAGATCCTGTGACTCGCCACCCACCATGATCGCCAGGCTCCCGGCTTCAGCGCCGACCACACCGCCGGACACCGGCGTGTCGAGCCAGCCCATGCCGGTTTTACCGGCGAGTTCTGCGGCCATTTCCCGCGTGGCGTTGGGCTCCAGGCTGGAAAGGTCCACCAGTAACTGGCCTTTTCCTGCTCCCTCCGCAATGCCTGCCGGACCAAACACGACCTCGCGTACGACCGACGTATCCGCCAGGCACAACATCACCACGTCCGCGTGCTGGCACAGCTCTGCCGGGCTGGCGACCTGGCGTGCGCCGGCCTCCACCAGCGGCTTGCACTTCTCCGGATTGCGATTCCATACCGCCAGCGGATAACCCGCGGCCAGCAGGCGCCGGCACATCGGCAGCCCCATCAGGCCGATCCCGGCAAACCCTAGCGAAGGTAGCGTTGACATCATTTTGCCTCTTCTTGATTAAAGATCACCAAATATTGGCCGATTCATCATGACTCAGGAAAGGATTCACTCCGAGCAATGCTCAGGCTAAAGACCAAGGCATGGTCCAGGTACGCGCTGAAAAAAGACGCGATTGTATTCCGTGACGGTTCGACGACAGCGAGTCGGCCAACCAATCAGCCCAGGTAGATGGCGAACCATGACTTCTAAAAACAACCCGGCCACTGCAGTAACCGATCTGACGTTGAGCCCCGCGGCCAACAGCCCGTCATCACCGAAGCCATTGATTCAATCGCGCCCGTTGGCAACCCAGCAATACCTGTACTTCACCGAAACCAACACCGACCGCATCCTCGATAACCTCGACGGCCTGCGCGACATGGTGTTCCCGCGCGCACCGCATCTGGAAGGCGACAGCGAACAGCACAACGATCAGGAATTCCCGTCGGTGTGCCTGATCGGCCTGGGCCGCTGCGGCTCGAACATTGCGCTGGACGTGGCGGAGCTGGTGTACAACGCCCGCAAGTTCTACCTCAACGAATTCAACAACGAAGATCGCCTGTCGCCGGACAAGCGTTTTGCCGAAAAGGGCTACAGCCCGGCCCAGTGGATCCGCAACAACCTGCGCCTGGGCCAGAACAAAAACACCAAGCCGGTGTTTCTGGTCGAGCCACTGGTGATGCTCGGAGACCTGGACAAGGACATCGCCGGACGCATCCGTTTCTCGCGCAAGGGCGAAAAAAGCGGTTTCCTGCGCGACTACAGCAAGATGAAAATCATGGACTTGTCGGAAGTCCACGCCGGTGGCGCCGGTAACGCGCCGATCCTCGGCCAGTACCTGGCCAAGATCATCCTGAACAAGGACACCCAGCGTTTCTCCAGCCCTGACTGGAAAATGATTCACTCGTACCTGATCGACAGCTGCGGCATCAAGGCCAACCAGTCGCGCCTGTATTTCTCGATCTTCAGTGCCGGCGGCGGTACCGGCTCGGGCATGGCCTCGGAATTCGGCCTGGCCCAGCAGCACTCGTACATGAACAAGACGTTCGACACCAAACCGATGGACGAGCACGACAGCAAGAGCGGCCACGCCTTCGTCTTCGAACCGATCTTCACCAGTGGCATCTGTGTACTGCCGAACATTTCCGATCACCGCAGTGAAATGTCCGAGGCCCTGCACATCAATGCCGGCCGCCTGCTGTGCAAGTACCTGTCGGAAGAGTGGGACTTCTCCTACAACTTCGCCAACGAAGACAGCAGCGAAGCCAGCGTCATGGGCCGCATCCGCCCATGGAACGCGATGATGCTGATCTCCAACGACATCATGCGTTACGCCGAAGAGAACGATGACGGCAATATCCAGAACATTGATGTCAATGCCATGGAAAAGCATGCCAACCAATACATCTCACAGCAGATCTTCAACATTCTGACGGCCCAGGCGGTGACCACCGACTACGACCAGAACTATTTCCGTCGCGCCGGCATCGACATCGGCGAAACCATCCGCCTGGACGCCAACGATCTGTTCATGAGCCTGGCCGGCCCGGTGGCGATTGCCTACGCAGAGTCCGTAGTGCCGGAAACCCCGCCGCCGAGCAGCGACAAATTCAAGGTGTTCGAGAAAGAGCCGCAGCGTCTGAACATCGATGACCTGTTCTTCCGTTCGATCGACCTGCCGCACTTCAACAAGGTCACCCAGGCCATCGAAGGCATCAGCCTGTTACCGATCGAGTCCAAACGCTATCGCGCGTCGCTGGAGCAGTACAAGAACTCGGGTTACGACGCGGCGGCCCTGCACGACCTGCACTTCTTCAAGAATTGCTCGTCGGTGGTGTCGATCGTTTCCTTGCCGAAGGACTACAAGCTGTCCTATATGGATTTGAACCGGTTGAAGACTCACCTCAACAGCCTGTTCCCCAACACCACGCTCAAGCGCTACGCGCTGGTGATCGGTGCCTCGGCCAACCTGTCGCTGACCACCCTGATCGCCAAGAGCCCGTGCCTGTCGGACGACTTCCTGACACTGATCGTGGCCTTCATCAAGCGCTGCTTTGCGAAGTCTGCCTACCGTTTCGACGAAACCCTGGACAACTCGATCCTGGACTTCATCGTCCAGGAGGAATTCGACGAAGGCCGCATCGACGACTTGCTCAACGAATTCGAGAACCCGGCGAAGATCCTCGATACCAACTGGTACGCGATCAAACCGATGTATGAGAAGAAGTACCGTGAGCTGATCAACGACAAGGAAAAATTCGTCTCGATCAACGACATCCGCCTGTCGCGCGACTGTGTGAAGAAAGCGATCAAGTACCTGCGCGAGATCTACCGTCACCGCATTGGCAAGACCAAGGTCATTTCGTTGAACAACCATACGGGCAAGACGGCTTAATAAGACGCAAAACCGCGTCGCCGCCATCGTCGGAACGCCGCCCGGACCAAGCTCGCTCCCACAGGGATCGCACTCTTTCAGAGAGAACGCGGTCAACTGTGGGAGCGAGCTTGCTCGCGATGGCGGCCTTAATTTCACTGCACATCAACATCCGGAAACAATTGAGCAGCCGTTCAGTTGCCCTCTCAACTGTTCCCGTTACGTTTACGTCACCGTGAAGCTGTGGCCTTTCTCCACGGCAACATGCCATCACGCTACCCGGCTACACACTTTTCCCCCTGAAATGAACGCACTAAACAGGTGCAATCTTTCAAGCCTGCGCCCTTTCCTGGACCAGAATCCACGGCGAAACAACCACGGCCCACAACTGTGGATCACGTTCAAAAAGATCCAGCGCCCGCGTTTCAGAGAGCTTGGCGAGTTTGTCAGCAGCCAGCCAGGCGGCCACTTTCTCCCCTTCATCCTGGGCCACGGCCTCGGCGGCGGCGATCAAATCCAGGCCGGAATCGACCCACAATAGGGCACCCTTGGCGAAGAACGGCTCCAGCTCTTTCCAGGTAATAGATGCGGTTTCACCAAGCAGCTTGGCATAGAGGGTGCTAGGTTCTTGATTCATGGGACTGTCCGGAAAAGAAATCGACGCGAATGATAACGTCGCTGGTCTGGCAGAAAAACCCGGATGCAATTGAGTGACCGAAATGAAAAGCGCAGTAAAGCCAGGGAATGCACTGAATCCGGCTATAAGCCCTTCAACACCCCCGCCGCAATTCTGTCTTTTTCTTTCAATAAAGCGACACCCGCAGGTTTTGCCCCCCGGCGCCGCCTTCCCAGGCTGACAATCGGCGCTCTACACTGTACCGGTACAGTTGCCGGGGGGCATTTCCGGGGGGATGTCGTGGATATCTGACCCGGTTCTGCTGCCATCGGCGCCAGGACTATAAAAACTACAACAGTAAGAGTGGAGCACTATGACTAAGGCTACTAAGCAGATTTCCAAACTGTTTGCCGCTATGGTTCTGGCCGGGGTTGCCAGCCATTCGTTCGCAGCTGACACCATCAAGATCGGCATCGCAGGCCCTAAAACCGGCCCGGTCACTCAATACGGCGACATGCAGTTCATCGGTGCCAAGATGGCCATCGAGCAGATCAACGCCAAGGGCGGCGTCGACGGAAAGATGCTCGAAGCCAAGGAATACGACGACGCGTGCGACCCTAAACAAGCCGTGGCCGTCGCCAACAAAGTGGTCAACGATGGTGTGAAATTCGTTGTCGGTCACCTCTGCTCCAGCTCCACTCAACCGGCTTCGGACATCTACGAAGACGAAGGCGTGATCATGATCACACCGGCTGCCACCAGCCCGGACATCACCGCACGTGGTTACAAAATGGTGTTCCGCACCATCGGCCTGGATAGCGCCCAGGGCCCTGCTGCCGGTAACTACATCGCCAACCACGTAAAACCGAAAATCGTTGCTGTGCTGCACGACAAACAGCAATACGGTGAAGGCATCGCCACTTCCGTGAAGAAAACCCTCGAAGGCAAAGGCGTCAAGGTTGCCGTGTTCGAAGGCCTCAACGCCGGTGACAAGGACTTCTCCTCGATCATCCAGAAGCTCAAGCAAGCCAACGTCGACTTCGTCTACTACGGCGGCTACCACCCGGAACTGGGCCTGATCCTGCGTCAATCCAAGGAAAAGGGCCTGAACGCCAAGTTCATGGGGCCTGAAGGTGTGGGCAACGACTCCATCTCGCAAATCGCCCAGGACGCTTCCGAAGGCCTGTTGGTGACCCTGCCGAAGTCTTTCGACCAGGACCCGTCCAACAAGGCGCTGGTTGAGGCGTTCGCCGCCAAGAAACAGGACCCGACCGGCCCGTTCGTGTTCCCGGCCTACTCGGCTGTCGAAGTGATCGCCGAAGGCATCAAGGCAGCGAAGAGCGAAGACACCGCCAAGGTGGCTGAAGCCATTCACAAAGGCACCTTCAAGACTCCGACCGGCGACCTGTCGTTCGACGAAAAGGGCGACCTGAAGGACTTCAAGTTCGTGGTTTATCAGTGGCATTTCGGTAAACCAAAGACTGAAGTTTCGCCTCAGTAAACTGGCTCCATAAGTAATAGAGCCCACTGCGCAAGCCGTGGGCTTTGTTTTACGAGGTTAATAGGTCAGAGTCCCGCGATCCGGGAGCTGACTTACCTGAAAATCTTAAAACCGTCACCAGCGGTTCGCTGGCAAACGCTCGTGCGAAGGTGGCTACAGACCACACAGCCCGGGCCGGAACATGACTCCACCAGTGAAATGCGTATCAGGTTTTTAGGAGCGTTGTAATGCCTGAGATCTATCACTTCTTCCAACAGCTGGTTAATGGTCTGACCATTGGCAGCACATATGCCCTGATTGCCATTGGCTACACAATGGTTTACGGCATTATTGGAATGATCAACTTCGCCCATGGCGAGGTCTACATGATCGGCTCCTACGTGGCCTTCATCGTCCTTGCCGGACTGGCCATGCTGGGTATCCATTCTCTGCCACTGTTGATGACCGCCGCATTCCTGGCGACCATCGTTGTAACCAGTGCCTACGGCTACAGCATCGAACGGATCGCCTACCGCCCCCTGCGGGGCAGTAACCGCCTGATCCCGCTGATCTCGGCCATCGGCATGTCGATCTTCCTGCAAAACTCCGTACTGCTCTCGCAGGACTCCAAGGACAAATCGATCCCCAACCTGATTCCGGGCAGCTTCAGTTTCGGTCCGGGCGGAGCACAGGAAGTGCTGATTTCCTACATGCAGATCCTGGTGTTCGTGGTGACCCTGGTGGTGATGCTCTGCCTCACCCAGTTCATCTCGCGTTCACGCTTGGGACGTGCCTGCCGGGCCTGTGCCGAAGACATCAAGATGGCCAACCTGCTGGGCATCAACACCAACAACATCATCGCCCTGACCTTCGTTATCGGTGCCGCCCTGGCGGCCGTGGCGGCTGTATTGCTCAGCATGCAGTATGGCGTGATCAACCCGAACGCCGGATTCCTGGTGGGCCTCAAGGCCTTTACCGCGGCGGTACTGGGTGGCATCGGCAGCATTCCGGGCGCCATGCTCGGTGGTCTGGTGCTGGGGGTGGCCGAAGCATTCGGCGCCGATATATTCGGTGACCAGTACAAGGACGTAGTGGCTTTCGGCCTTCTGGTTCTGGTGTTGTTATTCCGGCCAACCGGCCTGTTGGGGCGTCCGGAGATTGAGAAAGTATGACTAGGAATCTTAAACAAGCGCTGTTCAGCGCCCTGCTGGTCTGGGCCGTGGCCTATCCAGTACTCGGCCTGAAACTGTCCATCGCCGGCATCAACCTCGAAGTACTGGGTGCCAGTACCTCCACGCTGTTCATCATCACCGCCAGCTCGGTGCTGATGTTCCTGCGGGTGCTGTTCGACAAGCAGTGGAGCACCATGATGAAGTCAGCGCCGAAAGGCTCGCTGGTTTCGCCGAAGGTCAGCCACTTCATGACCCTGCCCAGCACCCAACGCTGGATCATCATGGGGTTGATCGTGGTCGCTCTGGTGTGGCCGTTCTTCGGCTCGCGCGGTGCGGTGGATATCGCCACGCTGATTCTGATCTATGTACTGCTCGGTCTGGGCCTGAACATCGTGGTCGGTCTGGCGGGGTTGCTCGACCTGGGCTACGTCGGTTTCTACGCGGTGGGCGCCTACAGCTATGCGCTGCTGTCGCACTACTACGGCCTGAGCTTCTGGATCTGCCTGCCCATCGCCGGACTGATGTCTGCGACGTTCGGCTTCCTGCTGGGCTTCCCGGTGCTGCGTCTGCGCGGTGACTATCTGGCGATCGTGACCCTGGGCTTCGGTGAGATCATCCGTCTGTTCCTGCGTAACCTGACAGACCTCACGGGCGGACCGAACGGCATCAGCAACATCCCCAAACCGTCGCTGTTCGGTCTGAGCTTCGATAGAACGGCCGCCGAAGGCATGCAGACCTTCCACGAGTACTTCGGCCTGACTTACAACCCGGTCAGCAAGGTGGTATTCCTCTACCTGGTGGCGCTGTTGCTGGCGCTGTTCGCGCTGTTCGTGATCAACCGTCTGCTGCGTATGCCGATCGGCCGTGCCTGGGAAGCCTTGCGTGAAGACGAAATCGCCTGCCGTGCCTTGGGCCTGAACCCGACCGTGATCAAGCTGTCGGCCTTCACCCTGGGCGCCTGCTTCGCCGGATTTGCCGGTAGCTTCTTCGCTGCACGTCAGGGTCTGGTGACGCCGGAGTCATTTACCTTCATCGAATCGGCCACCATCCTCGCCATCGTGGTGCTGGGCGGCATGGGCTCGCAATTGGGCGTGGTCCTCGCGGCCGTCGTAATGATTCTGTTGCCCGAGCTGATGCGTGACTTCAGCGAATACCGCATGTTGATGTTCGGTGCCTTGATGGTGCTGATGATGATCTGGCGTCCTCAAGGTCTGCTGCCCATGCAACGTCCTCACATGGAGCTGCGTAAATGAGCCGCGAGATCCTTAAAGTAGAAAATCTGAGCATGCGCTTCGGCGGTTTGCTGGCGGTCAACGGCGTAGCCCTGAGCGTGAAGGAAAAGCAGGTCGTGGCACTGATCGGCCCCAACGGCGCCGGCAAGACCACCGTGTTCAACTGCCTGACCGGCTTCTACAAGCCGAGCGGCGGCAGCATCCTGCTGGACGGCGAGGCCATCGAGGGCCTGCCCGGCCACAAGATCGCCCTCAAGGGCGTGGTGCGTACTTTCCAGAACGTGCGGCTGTTCAAGGACATGACCGCGGTCGAGAACCTCTTGATCGCCCAGCACCGTCACTTGAACACCAACTTCCTGTCCGGCCTGTTCAAGACTCCGTCATTTCGCAGAAGCGAACGCGAGGCCATGGAGTACGCCGAGTACTGGCTGGAAAAGGTTCACCTCAAGGAGTTCGCCAACCGTCCGGCCGGCACCCTGGCCTACGGTCAGCAACGTCGCCTGGAAATCGCCCGCTGCATGATGACCCGTCCGCGGATCCTCATGCTCGACGAACCGGCCGCCGGCCTGAACCCAAAGGAAACCGAAGACCTCAAGGCGCTGATCAGTGTGCTGCGTGAGGAGCACAACGTCACCGTGCTGCTGATCGAACACGACATGAAACTGGTCATGAGCATTTCCGACCACATCGTCGTGATCAACCAGGGCACCCCCCTGGCCAACGGCACGCCGGAACAGATCCGCGACAATCCTGAAGTGATCAAAGCCTACCTGGGGGAAGCGTAAATGCTGCAGTTCGAAAACGTTTCCACCTTCTACGGCAAGATCCAGGCCCTGCACAGCGTCAACGTCGAAGTCCGTCAGGGCGAGATCGTGACCCTGATCGGCGCCAACGGTGCCGGCAAGTCGACCCTGCTGATGACGCTCTGCGGTTCGCCGCAGGCCCACAGCGGCAGCATCCGCTACATGGGTGAGGAACTGGTCGGTCAGGACTCCTCGCAGATCATGCGCAAGAGCATCGCCGTGGTACCGGAAGGTCGTCGGGTGTTTTCCCGCCTGACCGTGGAAGAAAACCTCTCCATGGGTGGTTTCTTCACCGACAAGGGCGATTATCAGGAACAGATGGACAAGGTCCTCGGACTTTTCCCACGCCTGAAAGAACGCTTCGCCCAGCGTGGCGGCACCATGTCCGGTGGCGAACAGCAAATGCTCGCCATCGGCCGTGCGCTGATGAGCAAGCCCAAGCTGTTGCTGCTCGACGAGCCTTCCCTGGGCCTGGCACCGATCATCATCCAGCAGATCTTCGACATCATCGAACAGCTGCGCAAGGACGGTGTGACGGTGTTCCTGGTCGAGCAGAACGCCAACCAGGCGCTGAAAATCGCTGACCGCGCCTACGTGCTGGAGAACGGCCGGGTGGTGATGCAAGGCACCGGCGAAGCACTGCTGACCGACCCGAAAGTGCGCGAAGCGTACCTCGGCGGTTGAGCCATTGCGGTAAACAGAAAACGGCCTTCGGGCCGTTTTTTTATGCCCGCCATGAGACCCCTTGTAGGAGCGAGCTCGCGATGGACGTTAACGATGACGGTGGCTGGCTGGATGAACGTGGTGTCTATACGTTCTTCGCGAGCAAGCTCGCTCCTACTGGGGGTCATTACAACCGATCCAGCACCTCCCCACTGCGCTTGAACCACCCGATCAAATAATCCGCCAGTACCTGCGTGCGCTTGGGCAAACCGCCCTGATACGGATGCACCAGATACATCGGCATGCTGCGGGTCTGATAATCGCGCAGCAGCCATCGCAAACGCCCGTCCGCCAGCTCCGTTGGCAAACAGTAGGACGGCAGGCGCGCAATACCGGCACCGACCAGTGCGGCTTTCTTCAACAGGTTGTAGTGGTTGCTGGCGAACGGCCCCGACACCCGCACCCGCAACAATTCATGCTGCTGGTGATACAGCCATTCTTCGCGGCCGCTGTAATGGCTGTTGAGCAGGCAGCGATGTTCGGCCAGCGCCTGGGGCGTTTGCGGCTCACCGTATTGTTCCAGATAAGCCGGACTGGCACAGGTCAGTTCTTGCCACGCCAGCAACGGACGCGCCACCAGTCGCTGGTCAATCGCCACGTCAGAACGAATCGCCAGATCGAAGCCGTCGCGGGACAGTTCGCGGTAGCTGTTGTTGAGCTCCAGCTCAATCTGCACCTGAGGGTATTTGGCGGAGAACTCCAGCAACAACCCATCGAAGAAGGTTTCCCCGAGCGACACCGGCACCGTCATCCGCACCGGACCGGCCATGTCGTCCTTCAGACGCGCCAGGGCCTGACGCGCCCGCTCGACTTGCACCACCAGCGCCTGTGCCTGGGGCAACAACGCAGCACCGGCGGCGGTCAGGCTCAAGCGGCGGGTGGTACGTTGCAACAGCACCACGGAAAACTGCGCTTCTAGCTGGCTGATGCGCTTGGACAGCTGGCCTTTGCTGCAACCGAGCTGCTGCGCCGCCAGGGTGAAACTTCCCGCTTCGATCAATACGGCGAACGCGGCCAGGTCATCCATCTCGCTCATGGATTGTTTCCATTTGAAAACCAAAGGTTGCCTATTAGTGCGCTTATCTACGGAAAAAACCACCCTAAACTGATACCGCGTTCAACCCATACGAGGATCAGCCCCCATGAAAATTCTTTTGATCGGCGCAAACGGCACCATCGGTTCGGCAGTCGACAAGGAACTGTCGCAACGCCATGAAATCATCCGGATTGGCCGTAACAGCGGCGATTTTCAGGTGGACATCAGCGACAGCACCTCGATTCGCAAACTGTTCGAGCAGACCGGCAAATTCGATGCACTGGTGTGTGCCGCCGGCAACGTGACCTTCGCACCGCTCAATGAGATGACCGAGGAGAGCTTTACCCTGGGCCTGAAAGATAAACTCATGGGCCAGGTCAACCTGCTGTTGATCGGCCGCGAGTTCGCCAATGACGGCGCATCGTTCACCTTCACCACTGGCGTGCTCAGTCACGATCCGATTTACAGCGGCGCGTCGGCAGCCTTGGTCAACGGAGCGTTGGACAGCTTCGTCCGCGCCGCCGCCATCGAACTGCCGCGCGGTCTGCGGGTGAATTCGATCAGTCCGAACGTGCTGGTGGAAGCCATGGGCAAATACGCGCCGTACTTCCRTGGCTTCAAGCCGGTTCCTGCAGCGGATGTTGCATTGGCCTACGCCAAGAGCGTGGAAGGGTTGCAGACCGGTCAGACCTTTCACATCTGAAGACCGAAGCACACAGGTTGTGACAGTGCCTGTACATAGTGGAGGCAATAACGGGTTGTGATGAACGGTCAGCCTGAGTAACGTGGCGACACTTGTCAGGAGACCCCAAGATGCGTGTTGCCCGTTCCCTAGTCCTCGTTGCCCTGCTTCCGCTGTTCGCCGCTTGCCAGTTGTTCGAGGGTGAACGGCAGAGCGACTCCCACGTCGGCCAGACACGCATGCAAGGCCAGCTGACCGCGGCGGACGGCAAGCTGCTGTTCCAGCCGTGCAACCAGGCAAACCGCTATGTGGTCAACGACACGGGTGGTACCAGCGTCCTGCAGCAGGCGGCAAACCTGGCGGACAAGCAGGGCAAACTGTTTGCCGACGTGCGTGGGCGGGTTGTGGCCGGCAGCGGTGGTGACGGCCAGGTCGATCTGGAGCAGTTGTACCGTGTCGAGCGCTCAGGCACCGCGTGCGACGATCCGAACTTCAAACTGCTGATCCTGCGCGCCGCCGGCCATACGCCGGAATGGAACGTCAAGGTCAGCGGCAAAGGCATGGTCATTGACCGCGCCGGCCAGCCTCCCCTCGCCGTGCCCTACGTGGAAGAGCAACTGGGCGATGGCCGTTTCAACCTCAGCACCGAAGCCAATAACCAACACATCGAACTGTGGGTTGCGCCGCAACGTTGCGTCGACAGCAGCACCGGCAGCATCCAGCACATGAGTGCCGAGCTGCGCGTTGACGGCCAGGTCCAGCGTGGATGCGGGTATTTCGGCGGCTCGCGCGACGACTGATTCGACGAGAGGCGGTTTTTGCCTCACTGGGCATTGCCTTTGGGGCTTATAATCGCGGGCTTCAAACGCCCTGGCGCAGTTGTGCGCCCCGCGAACCGGATCCTGCCATGTTACGAATCACCGAACTCAAGTTGCCGATCGACCATCCCGAAGAAGACCTGCGCCCTGCCATCGTGCAGCGCTTAGGGCTTGCCAGCGATGACCTGCTCGATTTCACCTTGTTCAAGCGCAGCTACGATGCGCGAAAAAAGTCCTCCGAGCTGTGCTTCATCTACACCATCGACCTTGAAGTTCGCGATGAGGCTTTGGTCCTGCACAAGTTTGCCGATGACCGTAACGTCAACGTGGCGCCTGATGTCAGCTACAAAGCGGTAGGCCAGGCACCGGCCGACCTGAGCGCGCGGCCGATCGTCGTCGGCTTCGGCCCGTGCGGGATTTTCGCCGGGCTGCTGCTGGCGCAAATGGGCTTCAAGCCGATCATCCTCGAACGCGGCACCGAAGTACGCCAGCGCACCAAGGACACTTGGGGCCTGTGGCGCAAAAGCGTGCTCAACCCGGAATCCAACGTGCAGTTCGGTGAAGGCGGCGCAGGGACATTCTCCGACGGCAAGCTCTACAGCCAGATCAAGGACCCGAAATTCCTCGGTCGTAAAGTCCTGCACGAATTCGTCAAGGCCGGTGCCCCGGAAGAAATCCTCTACGTCAGCAAGCCGCACATCGGTACGTTCCGTCTGACCGGCGTGGTGGAAAACATGCGGGAGCAGATTCGCGCCCTGGGCGGTGAAGTGCGCTTCCAGCAGCGTGTCACCGACGTGCTGATCGAAGACGGACAACTGGTCGGCGTCGAACTCAATGGCGGCGAACAGATTCATTCGAAACACGTGATCCTGGCCCTTGGCCACAGCGCCCGCGACACTTTCCGCATGCTCCACGGCCGTGGTGTGTTCATGGAAGCCAAGCCGTTCTCGGTGGGTTTCCGCATCGAACACCCGCAGTCTCTGATCGACCGTGCGCGCCTGGGCAAGTACGCCGGCCACCCGAAACTGGGCGCCGCCGACTACAAACTGGTGCACCACGCCAAGAACGGCCGCTCGGTCTACAGCTTCTGCATGTGCCCGGGCGGCACTGTGGTGGCAGCGACTTCCGAGCCGAACCGCGTGGTCACCAACGGCATGAGCCAGTACTCGCGTAACGAGCGCAATGCCAACTCCGGTATCGTCGTTGGCATCACCCCGGAAGTCGATTACCCGGGCGGCCCGCTGGCCGGTATCGAGCTGCAGGAGCGCCTGGAATCCCACGCCTTTGTGCTGGGCGGCAGCAACTACGAAGCCCCGGCGCAACTGGTCGGCGATTTTATCGCGGGAAAACCATCCACCGAACTGGGCAGCGTCGAGCCGTCCTACAAGCCGGGCGTAGCCCTGGGTGACCTGGCGTTGGCACTGCCGGCGTTCGCCATCGAAGCGATTCGCGAAGCCCTGCCGGCGTTCGAGAAGCAGATTCGTGGTTATTCGCTGCACGACGCGGTGCTGACCGGGATCGAGACCCGCACATCCTCACCGCTGCGTATTACCCGCAACGAATCGATGCAGAGCCTGAACGTGAAAGGCTTGTTCCCGGCCGGTGAGGGTGCCGGTTATGCGGGCGGGATTCTGTCGGCGGGTGTTGACGGGATTCGCATTGCCGAGGCTGTGGCTCGGGATATTCTCGGCCTGGAAGCCTGATACCCGATCCCGGAAACAATGCAAAACCCTGTGGGAGCGAGCTTGCTCGCGATAGCGGCCAATCAGTCAGCACAAGAGTTGAATGTTAATCCGCCATCGCGAGCAAGCTCGCTCCCACATTGGTACTCAGTGTCTGAAAGATCTCAGATATTGGCGCGCAGTACCGACGCCGGCAGCGGCTCACCCCGCTCCACTGTCGCCGCCACCGCAGCAATCAACCCGCTCAACTCATACCCCTGAGCCTTGAGCCAATCCTGATCGTAATAGGTTGTGGCGTAGCGCTCGCCGCTGTCACACAGAATCGCCACCATCGACCCCGTCTCCCCCTGCGCCTTCATGTGCTGAGCGGCCATCAGCGCGCCGATCAGGTTGGTCCCGCTCGACCCGCCCACATGGCGTCCCAAACGCTCCGCCAGGTAGTGCATGGCCGCCAGTGACAAGGCATCCGGCACCTTGACCATCGCGTCGATCACCTTGGGCAGAAACGACGCCTCCACACGCGGCCGGCCGATACCTTCGATCCGCGAGCCGTGGTCCAGTCGCAGGCTGGCATCGCCGGTCTGGTAGTAATCGAAGAACACCGAACGCTCGGCATCGGCACACAGCACGCGGGTGCAATACTGGCGATAACGCACGTATCGGCCCAGGGTGGCCGTGGTGCCCCCGGTACCGGGACTGGAAATCAGCCAGCTCGGCTCGGGATGCTGCTCGAAACGCATCTGATGAAAGATCGACTCGGCAATGTTGTTGTTCGCCCGCCAGTCGGTGGCGCGCTCGGCGTAGGTGAACTGGTCAATGAAGTGCCCGTCGTGTTCGCGGGCCAGTCGTTCAGACTCGGCGTAGATCTGGGTCGGATCGTCCACCAGGTGGCTTTGGCCGCCATAGAAGGCGATTTGCGCGATCTTTTCTTTCGAGGTAGTCGCCGGCATCACCGCAATGAACGGCAAGCCCAGCATGCGCGCGAAATACGCTTCGGAAATCGCCGTGGAACCGCTGGAAGCCTCAATGACCGGCGCTCCTGGCTTGAGCCAGCCATTACACAGCGCGTACAGGAACAGCGAACGGGCCAGTCGGTGCTTGAGACTGCCCGTGGGGTGGCTGGATTCATCCTTGAAGTACAACTCGATGCCTGGAAAACCCGGCAGCGGCAAGGGGATCAAGTGGGTGTCGGCGCTGCGCTGGAAATCGGCTTCGATGATCCGGATCGCTTCGCGGGACCACTGTCGGTTGTCGCTCATGATGGTTTTCTCGTTGAATCGGGCAGGAGTCGGCCTTTTATCGAGGCTCATCCAACAAGCTTAGGAAAAAACCTACATCCAGCACAGGTACAGCTGAGGTCCAATACGCCCGGCAACTGCTAGGCTCTGCTCGGTACTGGCGGTTCACTCTGTAACGGCATATAACAAAAAAGAATATAACTTTTGTTTTAACAACTAACAGTACTTGTTAGGGTGTAACACCTTTTGAATTCACGGATGGAGAGCGACCTTGCCTCTGCGTAGCACTTTCACGCGTTTCTTTCAGTTGGAAGCTGCCAGCGGTCTGTTACTGATCGCCGCTGCCGTTCTGGCTCTAATCATCAACAACTCGCCGCTGTCGTGGCTGTACAACGGCCTGCTGGACACCCCCGTGGTGGCACAGATCGGCGCGCTTAAAATCGCCAAGCCGTTGCTGCTGTGGATCAACGACGGCCTGATGGCGCTGTTTTTCCTGCTGATTGGCCTGGAAGTGAAGCGCGAAGTCCTCGACGGCCAGTTGTCCAAACCGTCGCAAATCGTCCTGCCTGGCGCGGCGGCGATTGGTGGCATGGTAGTGCCGGCGCTGATCTACTGGTACCTCAATCGCGACACGCCACCGGCCCTCAACGGCTGGGCAATCCCGACCGCTACCGACATCGCCTTCGCCCTTGGCGTGTTGGCGCTGCTGGGCAAACGCGTTCCGGTCTCGCTGAAACTGTTCCTGATGACCCTGGCGATCATCGACGACCTCGGCGCGATCATCATCATTGCGATCTTCTATTCCGGTGCGCTGTCGACCCTGTCCCTGGCGCTGGCCGCGGCCTGTATTGCCGCGCTGATCGGGATGAACCGGCTCGGCGTGGTCAAGCTCGGGCCCTACATGATCATTGGCTTGATTCTCTGGGTCTGCGTGCTCAAGAGCGGTGTCCACGCCACCCTGGCCGGTGTAACCCTGGCTTTCTGCATTCCGCTGAGCACAAAAAATGCCGAGCCCTCGCCATTGCTGACCCTGGAACACGCCCTGCACCCGTGGGTCGCCTACGGCATTCTGCCGCTGTTCGCGTTTGCCAATGCCGGCCTGTCCCTGAGCGGTGTCACCGTCGAAAGCTTCACTCACCACGTCCCCATGGGCATCGCCATCGGGCTGTTGCTGGGCAAGACCGTCGGTGTCTTCGGCCTGACCTGGCTGGCCGTGAAAACCGGTATCGCCGCTCTGCCCCAAGGCGCCAATTGGGGCCAGATATTGGGCGTGGCGATTCTCTGCGGCATCGGCTTCACCATGAGCCTGTTTGTCGGCTCGCTGGCCTTTGAGCCGGGCGTGAGTGATTTCGCCGGGATGGATCGCATGGGGATCCTGACCGGTTCGATTCTGGCCGCGCTGATCGGTTATGGGGTGACGGCGATGGCGAGCCGCAAGAACTCCAGCCTGGCATACTGATAAACCGCGATAACGCCTGGCGCCAATCAAGACTCACCTCAGCCAAAAACAAAAAACCCGATCAGTCACCTGATCGGGTTTTTTGTTTATCCGGTGTTTGCGCTTAGTGCGAAACGCGGCTGGTGCCATTCACACTGGCGATGCGCACACGCTCGCCAACACGGAACACCTCGTTCGGCTGAACTTCCTGAACGTAGGCGCGCATGCTGCCATCGTCTTCGCGCACGGTGATTTCCACGCCCTGGGTGCGGGTCAGGCCTTCTTCAGCGGCCGAACCGAGCAGACCGCCGGCCACAGCACCGATGACGGCAGCAACGACGCTGCCTTTGCCACCACCGATGGAGCTACCGCCAACGCCGCCGACCACTGCGCCTGCAGCGCCGCCGATCGGGGTTTTGGTGCCTTCGATTTTCACCGGACGCAATGCTTCGATGGTGCCCATGCGAACGGTCTGCACACGACGCGCCTCGTCACGGGAGTAGGAGTCACCGGTCAGGTTCGATTGGCAACCAGTGAGCAACATCGCCATCGTGGAAAAGGAAGCAACCAGCAGAACAGACTTACGCATAGCATCAACTCCAAAGAAACAGATATTCATTAAACTCCGCAGCTTGACGCCTGTCACGGCACCGCCCGGGTAAAATTGGTTTGATTCAGGCTCCGTTAAGGCGCCTCCACGAACTCACACAGTAGCGGCAAAATCGGAAAACTGCCCCACTGGCCAAGGATTTTCATGGACTACTTTATCATTTTCGTTACTACCGTCGCTGGTCTGTACTTCCACGGGTGGTTGTACGTACGGATCAAACGCTGGATGGACCGCGACCTGGCGCTAGCGCTGGCGGGCAAGGACGAGCAGAAAAAAGCCTTCATGCTCGAACAGTTGGCGAGCGCTCAGGTGCAGAAGATCAAGCGTCGAGACCTGCCGAAGTGGCTAGAGGCCGCTGCGGCAGGCTATCCCGGTAGGTAAACTGCTCAGGGGGCCAGACGTTCAAGAATCCAGCCGGAGCCCTGCTGGCGGTAATTGAGGCGGTCATGCAGGCGGCTTGGGCGGCCCTGCCAGAATTCAATGCGCTCCGGCAGCAGGCGATAACCGCCCCAGTGTTCAGGGCAATGCGGCTGGGTGTCGCTGAAACGGTGCTCGGTGTCCTTGAGCAGCGTTTCGAGCTCGCCACGATCGGCGATCACACGGCTCTGCGGCGATGCCCAGGCCCCCAGGCGACTGCCCAGCGGACGGACCTGATAATAGGCGTCGGACTCCTCAGGCGTGACCTTCACCACCCGCCCTTCGATGCGCACCTGGCGCTCCAGCGCCGGCCAGAAAAACGTCATGGCCGCGAACGGATTCGCGGCCAGGTGCTGGCCCTTGGCGCTGTCGTAGTTGGTAAAAAAGGTGAAGCCCTGTTCGTCCAGGCCCTTGAGCAACAGAATGCGACAGTGCGGTCGACCGTCCTGGTCGACGGTGGCCAGGGTCATGGCGTTGGCTTCCACCGGCGCCTGCTCGGTTTTCACCGCGTCGGCGAACCACTGGTGGAACAGCGCAAACGGCTCGGCCGGGGCTTGTGCCTCGGTCAGGCCATCACGGGTGTAGTCACGACGCATATCAGCCAGGCCCTGGGTCATGGCGCATTCCTTTTGGTTAACGAATCACTGCTTTGCAGTATCGGTGGCGGCGCCTTTCTTGTCAGCCGCGGAGGCTTTGGCTGGCGTGGTCTTTTTCGCCGGCGTTGCGGTTTTCGCAGGTGATTTCTTGGCCGGTGCTTTTTTCGCTGGCGCTTTTTTCGTGGTCGGGACGGTCGCTTTTTTCGCAGCCGGGGCCGGTGTCACAGGCTTGGCGACCGGCTTGACGTCAGCGGCAGTGACCTTGGTCACAGGGGCCGGCGCCGGCATGTTGTACTTGCTCAGCAGTGCGACCATGGTGTTTTGCGGGGTCACCAGCAGCTCCACGCGGCGGTTCAACGCACGCCCTTCCGCGCTGTCGTTGGCGGCGCGCGGCGCATCACCGCCCAGGCCACGCAGCATCAGGCGATCACGCTGCAAACCACTGAGACGGAAAATCGCCGCGACGGCCTGGGCACGTTCCTGGCTCAGCTTGACGTTGGCAGACGCCGCACCGGACGTATCGCTGTGGCCGAGAATCAGGACCGCGGTCTGTGGATCGGCTTCAAGGATTTTGGCAATGCGGGTAAACGGACCGAGTGTGACCGGCAGCAGCATGGCCGGACGATCAGGGTTGAACGAGCCTTCGACCGGCGTCGTCACCACCAGCACGTTTTCGCGGCGCTCGAGTTGCATGTTGCTGCCCTTGACCGCCTCGCGCAGACGCGGTTCGTAGTCGTCAAGCCAGGCCTGGGTGACTTTTGGATCTGGCATCGGCACAGCTTTGGCGGCGCTCTGCTTGCTGCCGCCGAACGGCCACCACCACTTGCTGCCGCTATCGGTTTCGGCCTTGGCCACCGCAACGGGCTTGACTGCAGGTTTCACCTCCGGCTTGGCCACGGGCTTGCCGGTGCTGTCGTCGGAGCCGAACGGCCAGTACCAGTGGCTGCCGCTTTCAGTCTTGGCGACAGGCGCCGTCGCATCTTTCTGTGGAGTCTGTGCGCAACCGGTAATAGCAAAGCACAGGGCCAAGGCGAGGGTTTTATTGGATGACATTGGATATCCACAAAAATGAAGTCAAAAAAATCAGGCCAGATTGGCCGGTAGAAGCAGACGGTTTGAAACTGGAATGGCTATCGGGTTCCAGCCCTGACACCCGATAGTCGTTTTTACAGACAAGTGGCCAGAACCCGCACCAGCTTTTGGGCGCGCGGGTCCATCAAGACGTACGGCCCCAGGGTATTTGTCACAAATCCGAAAGCCACATCGTGCTCCGGGTCGGCAAAACCGATGGAACCGCCGGCACCCGGATGACCAAACGCACGCGGGCCAAGGCCGAAGGTGGCATTGGCAACGTCCGGTTGATCGAGCATGCAGCCCAGGCCAAAACGGGTCTGGGTCAGTAAAGTCTTGTCCTCGCCGAGGCTGTGCTCGCGGGTCAGTTCATCGAGCATCTCGCTTTCCAGCAAGCGGCCATCGAGCAGGCCTGCATAGAAGCCGGCCAGGCTGCGGGCATTGCCATGGCCATTGGCGGCCGGCTGCTGCATGCGTCGCCACTCGGGTTTGTTGGTGCTGGTCATGATCGACGGCGGGTTGGTGAACGCCCGGGTCGTCATGGCCGTTGGCTCACGCATGGTCACTTGCAGCAGGCGCTGGGCGGCCGCATCGCCGACATTGCCCTTGCCCCGCGCAATGTGGGCCACGCGATGGAACTCTTCGTCGGCCAGGCCGACATGGAAGTCCAGGCCCAACGGCTTGGCGACCCGCGCGACGATGGATTCCCCCGGTCCACGACCGTCGGCACGGCGCAGCAATTCACCGACCAGCCAGCCATAGGTGATCGCCGCGTAACCGTGGCCTTCGCCCGGCGTCCACCATGGCGTTTCGGCGGCCAGGGCGTCGACCATGGTTTGCCAGTCGTAAAGGGCTTCGGGGGCCAGTAACTCGCGCAATGCCGGAAGGCCGGCCTGATGGCAGAGCAATTGTCGCAGGGTGACGGACTCTTTGCCGGCGGCGGCGAACTCAGGCCAGTAGCGCGCGACCGGGGCATCCAGTTGCAGCTTGCCTTCGGCCACCAGTTGCAGCGCGGTGACAGCGGTAAAAGTCTTGGTGCAGGAGAACAGGTTGGCGATGGTGTCGCTGTGCCAGGCCTCGGCCCCGTCCTTGTCGGCAGTGCCGGCCCACAGATCGAGGACGGTTTCGCCACCAATCTGAACGCACAACGCTGCGCCACGCTCCTGGGGATCGTCGAACAGCGCAGCGAACGCCTCTCGCACCGCTTCGAACTTAAGCTCGTAATGACCCTGAATCTGCACCCGCAACTCCCCGGAAAACGTTCTGTAAATTGGGCCGCATTGTTCCAGCCCTTGAGGGTTTTTGGAACAGGGGCGGGCTAGGCGGTCAATTCAAGATCAAGATGAAAATCAAAAGATCGCAGCCTGCGGCAGCTCCTACAAGGTGTTTACACTTCCCCTGTAGGAGCTGCCGAAGGCTGCGATCTTGGCTGCCTCAGAATTTAATGACCTTTGCCGGAATGCCCACCAGCGCCCTTCCCCGGCCCCTTGCCGGCCTCGGCCTTGCGGCCGCCCTCGGCGTCGTGGCTGGCTTTGTCGGCGGCGGCCGTAGCCTTCTCGGCCTCTTTGCCCAATTGCTCGACCGTCGCCAGGTTGCTCTTGCGCACGCTATCGACAAAACCCTGGAACGGCAGATCAGTAATGCCCACCAACCCGAAGTGACCGTTTTCACCGTCAAGCAGACGCCCGGTGACCGGTTGATCGAGGTACTGAAACCAATGCACGCCAACAATCGACGGCTCGCTCAAGGCCTGCTTGAGGAAGTTGGCATAAGCCGCACCGCGGTCCTCCTCCTTCGCCAACGGCGTGACGCCGCCCCAGAACGGGCCACGATCAGCCGAGCCGAAATTGAACTCGGTGATCAGCACCGGTTTGTCGAGACTGAGCAGTTTGGCGAAGTCGTAACCGTCCTGGGGTTGCAAGGTGTACATGTTGAAACTCAACACGTCGCAGTACTGGGCGCAGGACTCCACCGCTTCCGGCGTGCTGATCGCGAAACGGCCGCCGAGCAGCAATTGGTTCGGCGCGTGCCACTTGAGCGAGTCGGAGATGGTCTTGAAGTAAGTGTCGGCAAAGACCTTCTGGAAGTATTTGAAGTCGGCTTCGATTTCCGGGTGCTCGGCGCTTGGCAGTGGCGGCACGAACCCCGGATCTTCCATCAGCTCCCAGGCCGGCAGATCAATGCCCCAGGCTTTCGACAAACCAGCCTGGTTACGGTACTTGTCGCGCAGTTGCTTGAGGAACGCGCGCTTGGCCGGCACGTCGGTGGTCATTTTCAAAGTGCCGTAGGCCAAGGCATATTGGGCTTTCGGGTCATCGCCGGGACCGGCCCAGGCCAGTTCGTTGTCAGCGTAGTAACCAATCAGCCACGGATCGTCATGATGATCGCGGGCGGCGATGGCCACGGCACGTTCGGTGGCCATGGCGAAACGCGGGTCGAACGGGTCGGGCATGCCGCCCCACCAGTCGGTACCGGTGCTGATGCTGGCGTAGTCGCCGACGATCGATAGCGGCAAGGTGTACGGCACGCGATCAGCGTTGCCCAGTACCGGCGCACTCCAGTTACCGATGGTGTTGAAGCCCCAGGCCTGCAAACGATCAAGGGTGTGACTGGCCCAACGTTGCTCGTCGAATAGCGCCTTGCACGGTTCGACAGGTTTTTGCTCAGCGGCTTTCGCTTCTGTCGCTTCGGTCTTGGCCGCTTCGGCGACACCGGCCTTGGTATCGCTACCCTTCACGCACGGATCGCCATACAGACGCTGCAGATTGGCGCCGTAGAAGTCGTACCAGCGCCCGGCATTGTAGCCGCGGCCCTGATCGGCACCGTTGCCGCCACGGTTGTCGCCTTCGCCGAAATGACTGGCCAGGGCCTCGTCCGCCTTGGGCAGGGATTCGAACATCCACTCGCGACCGGCAACGTAAGTCTGGTTGACGTCTGCAGCGACGGTGTTAACCCCTAGCGAATAAAACGGATGGCCTTCCGGCGTCACCAGATACCAGCGTCCGTCGCGTTTCTCGGTGCGGAAAAAGCCGCTGGCCTTGAAGGACGGGCCTTTGGTTAGACCACCGAACTTGTCCAGGGACGACTTTTCACGCTCGGCCAGCCAGGTTTTCAGTTGCTGCTGGTCCTTGCTTGCGGCGCTTTTCAATTGTTCGTCGCTGCTGATTTTTTCCGGCCATTTGTCTCGGGTCGACTGGCCGTAAGCATCCACCAACCCGCCATATACAGCTTGGGTGACTGACTCGCCGTCCTGCACACCAAAGCGTTCCAGCAAGATGCTTTGTGCGGCTTTCGGCTGGTCCATCGACAAACTCACCGACACCACCTGGCTGCGATCCAGTTCACCGGCGCTGCTGGCCAGCAACACTCGCTGCCCCTCGACAGTCATCGGCATCGGCGGGCCAGACTTCATGCCCTGGTTCAGCGGTGATGTCGCTTGCAAAGGCACCAACAGGGTTTGCGCAGGCCCTGCCGGCAGATCGACGCGGCTGACCAGTGTCTTGCCGTCGTTGCTCTGGATGGTCACGTACAGGGTCAGGGCCCAGCTCATCGCGCTCTGGATCCGCAGGCTCATGACGCCCGACTGCGACCAGTCCCAGGCGCCGGTTTGCGGGGTCAGGCGCAACGTCGGCCGGGCGACCGGGTTGAACGTCACCCGGCGCAGCACTTCGCCCTCGGGGGTTTGCTCGGCGTTGGATTGCGGCAGGCTGGCGTCCTGAGTCGCCACCTGGACCACGTCGGCGGGGCGCACAAAGTTGAACAAAGTCTGCGGGCTGGCGGGAGCGGCCAACAGCGGTGTTGCGAACAGCAGGGCAAAAACAGCAGGCAACGAACGGCAAATCATGAGAACGAAAATCTCCCTAACGACCTTCAATGGGCCAGTGGAAAAGCGATGGCAGAGAGATAGACAACGCGGTGGGCAAAACTACCCACCAGTGTTTCAGGAAATTTCTCGACGGAACGGCGGCAACGCGTTGAGGATGGCTTTGCCATAACGTTGGGTCACCAGGCGCCGGTCGAGCAAGGTGATCGTGCCGCGGTCTTCTTCGGTGCGCAGCAAGCGACCGCAGGCCTGGACCAGCTTCAGCGAGGCGTCCGGCACGGAGATTTCCATGAACGGATTGCCGCCCCGGGCTTCGATCCACTCGGCCAGTGCGGCCTCGACCGGATCATCGGGCACAGAGAAAGGAATCTTGGCGATCACCACGTGCTCGCAATAGGCACCGGGCAAGTCGACCCCTTCGGCGAAGCTCGCCAGGCCGAACAACACGCTGGAATCCCCGCCATCGACTCGCGCCTTGTGCTTGTTAAGGGTTTCCTGTTTCGACAGGTTGCCCTGGATGAACACTTGCTTGCGCCAGTCGCGATCCAGGCCATCGAACACGTCCTGCATCTGTTTACGCGAGGAAAACAGCACCAGCGTGCCCCGCGAGCCTTCGACCAATTCAGGCAGATCACGAATGATCGCGGCGGTATGCGCCGCTGCATCACGGGGGTCGGCGTTCAGGTTCGGTACCCGCAACACACCGGCGTCGGCGTGATGGAACGGACTTGGCACCACCGCCGTCACGGCCTTTTTCGGCAGGCCGGCGCGCATGCGGAAGCGGTCGAAGGTGCCGAGGGCGGTCAAGGTCGCCGAAGTCACCAGACAGCCATACGCCACGTTCCACAGGTTGCGACGAAGCATTTCCGCCGCGAGGATGGGACTTGCGTTGACCTCGATGTCGAACAGTGAACCGCTCTCGGCCAGGGTCAGCCAGCGGGCCATGGGCGGGTTGTCTTCCGGATCTTCGACGGTGAAGGCAGTCCACAACTCCCAGTTGCCGGAAGAACGCGACAGCAGGCTGCCGAACAGCGGATACCACTCTTCGGCCTGGTTGCTGGCGATGCCGATGTTGACCTCGCCATCCATGCCTTCCTTGAGCAGGTCGGTCAGGCGGGTGAACAAGTCCGTCAGCCGCGCGAAGCCTTTCTTCAGTTCAATGCCCATCTCGCGCATGTGCTCGGGAATCACACCGCCGACGAATCGGTGACGCGGGCGCTCGCGGCCTTCAACGTCTTCGCCGGGTTTGAAATCGGCAATCTGCTCGCACGCGGTGAACATGAACTGCTGCTGGGTCTTGATCTCCCGCGCCAGCTCCGGCACCTGCTCGATCAACTTGCCCAGGTCCCCCGGCAGCGGGTGTTGGGCCAGCAGTTTGGTGAGGTTCTTGGCGGTGGTTTCCAGCCAGTCGGCGGTGGAGCGCAGGCGCGTGTAATGGGCGAAGTGGCCGATGGCCTTGTCCGGCAGGTGATGGCCTTCGTCGAACACGTAGATGGTATCGCGCGGGTCCGGCAGCACGGCGCCGCCGCCCAGGGCCAGGTCGGCCAGGACCATGTCGTGGTTGGTGACGATCACGTCGACCTTGCCCATGCCTTCGCGGGCCTTGTAGAAGGCGCACTGGCCGAAGTTCGGGCAATGACGGTTGGTGCACTGGCTGTGGTCGGTGGTCAGGCGTGCCCAGTCGGCGTCTTCCAGGGCGGTGGACCAACTGTCGCGGTCGCCGTCCCACTTATTGCCGGCAAGCTTCTCGATCATGCTGGTGAACAGCTTCTGGCTGGCCTCATCGACCTCGATCTTGAATCCTTCTTCTTCGAACAACTGTGCCGTGGCGGTCTGCGCGTGGCCCTCCTGGAGCAACATGTCGAGCTTGGACAGGCACATGTAGCGCCCGCGTCCCTTGGCCAGGGCGAAGCTGAAGTTCAGCCCGCTGTTGCGCATCAGGTCGGGCAAGTCCTTGTAGACGATCTGCTCTTGCAGGGCCACGGTGGCCGTGGCGATCACCAGGCGTTTGCCGGCGGCCTTCGCCGTGGGAATCGCCGCCAGGCTGTAGGCCACGGTCTTGCCGGTACCGGTGCCGGCTTCCACCGCGACTATCGCGGGGTCGCCACTGCGCCGGCCTTCGTCGTCGGTGTCGATGTCACCCAGGACCTTGGCGACTTCGGCGATCATCAGGCGTTGGCCATAACGCGGCTTGAGGCTCTTGGCTTCGAGAAAACGCGAGTAGGCGCCCTGGATCGTGGTTTTGAGTTCGGTGCTGATCATGGATTGTCGGGCGCAAAAAACGCTGGATAAATTTTCAGTGGTTCGGTTCGGTCGCTATCATACCCCGCTAATGAATACCGCGCAGAACGGAGTAACCCAATGACACCTTTTAGCCTCATTTATAGCCTGCATGTACTGGCGGCCCTGGTCTGGGTCGGCGGCATGTTTTTCGCCTGGATGGTCCTGCGCCCCGCAGCGATGAAGGCGCTGGAAGGCCCTGCCCGGCTGAAACTGTGGGTAGAAGTGTTTCAGGGTTTCTTTCGTTGGGTCTGGGTGGCAGTGATTCTGCTGCCGGTCAGCGGCGTGGGCATGCTGAATTTGCACTTCAATGGTTTTGAAACCGCACCGCGCTATGTGCAGGTGATGATGGGTTTGTATGTGGTGATGACCGCGCTGTTTATCCGCATTCAGGCGCTGATGCTGCCGGAACTGCGCACCGCCGTGACCGGGCAGGACTGGCCCGCGGGTGCCGGTGTGCTGGGGCGGATTCGCCAGTTGGTGGGGATCAATCTGTTGGTGGGTTTGGCGGTGGTGGCGATTGCAGCGGCTCGGCCGACGCTTTAAAAGCTTCGCGGGCAAGTCGGATCGCCGCACCGCCGCTCCCACAGGGTTCCGTGATCCATGTAGGAGCGGTGGTGCGGCGATCCGACTTGCCCGCGAAGACAATCGACTAGACGACACACATTTCGGCGATTGCTTACAACCGCTGCACCGTCACCGAACCCGCCGCGCCTTCAGGCCCCGGCTGCCCGTCGGTGCCAGGTTTACCGCTCTTGCCGCCATCGGCCTTGTAAATCAGGCAGCCCTTGGCCTTGCCACCCGCGCCCGGTTTGCCGCCCGGGCCGGCCAGGCCACCGGCACCGCCGGCCACCTGAACCTTGATCCGGTCTGCCGGGAATTCATGCGGTACTGCCAGTTTAACCAGTGCCCCCGGCGCCCCTGGCTGGCCGTTACTGCCATCGCTGCCATCAGCACCGCGACCGGCCTGGCCCCAGGTGCAGCCCGGTGCCTGGCCATTGGCCCCGTCAAGACCAACGAACCCCGGCGCGCCCGCACCACCACGAGCATCAACGATCAATTGCGGTGCGTTCAGTGCCTTGATCTGCAAATCAAGATTGCGCCCGGATCGAGCCGCCTTCTGGTAAGTCCCGGGGGCGCCACGGGCGGTGATCTGGCTGCCTTCGGACAAATCAGCGCGACGGACCTTCAGCGCCAGCGCCTGTTCCCCCGGCACGATGGCAATGCGCGCTTCACGCCCCAGATGCAATTCACCCACGGTGACTTCGGTCACGTTCGAGGGAATCAGCAAGGTGCCGTAATCGGCCACTTCCAGGCGTTCCAGTTGCAGAGTACTGGCGGTGTTGGGCAAGCGCATCAGCGAGTTGGGTTCGACACTCACCACCTGTGCGCTGGCCAATGGACTGATGAGTGCGGCGAGCAGACAGAGTTTACGCATGGGAAGCCTTCGAAGCGGTGGGGGCTGGAATGGTTTGCAGGTGGAATACGCCGAAAATGACGATCTTCAGGCGGTCAAGCCAGGGATGAGCGCGACCTCGAAGGCTGCGATAGCACAGCAACGCTTCCAGAAGATGGATGAAGCCCAACAGGCCGCCGGCCAGGTTGACCAACGGGTGCAGCGGAAAGACAAACGGTGTGAGCAGATTGAGCAGCACTACCGACCAGAACAGCAAGGTCAGTAACCGCCCCAGCCCCCATAAGACTTTCATACGCGCCCCCGATGTAAATTATTGTTTGCACGCACAGTAACGGCTTCCACGCGGGATAAGCCAGAGGGCAACGGAAAAATCTTCATGTAGGCCGCCGAACGGCCGTCACAGCGCTCACACCTGTCGCCCGACTGCTCTATCTCATGGCTCAGCGATTTACATGCAGGTCCACGCGACGGTTTTTCGCACGGCCTGCTTCTGTTTCATTGTCGGCAATCGGTTGACTCTCGCCCTTGCCTTCGCTGGTGACTTTGTTCGGCGCCACACCCTGGCTCAACAGGTATTCCGCCACGCTGCTGGCACGCCGCTCCGACAAGGCCTGGTTATAGGCATCCGAACCGACGCTGTCGGTATGGCCGACCACCTTGATGCTGACCACATCGGCATCCTCGAACTTGCTCATCAGCGCGTCCAGCTGACTCTTGGCCGTCGGGGTAAGGCCGGATTGACTGGAGGCAAACAGCACGTCGCCGGCATCGCTCAGGGTGATGACTTCGGATTGCGCAGGCTCGGATTTGACGCTGGCCGGATACTGCGGCGCCGGGCAACCGCGATGGTCGACCGGGGTATTGGCGGGAGTATCAGCGCAACGGTCGCGTCGGTCGAAAACGCCGTCGCCGTCTTCGTCGCCATCCTGGGCATAACAGATCAAGCCGCCGGACAAGATACCCAGCGCCGCCCCACCCGCTGCCCAACCGCCACTCTCGATTGCGCCCAGACCACCACCGACCAGGCCGCCGATCAGGCTGCAGATTGGCCAGGTTCGTTGATTGAGGGGGGCAGAGCCATCGCTGTGGGTCGCGCAACCGTTCAACAGGCTGCCAAGTAGCACAACCGGCAAGACGGTCCTTGTGAGAACGATCATGTTGAAAGCTCCTGTGTCACCGGCCAATACCGGTTACACAGGAGTAAAGACCCGCATCCGCGACTGCACAAGGCGCGGATGCGAGGGGGCTTAACGCTGGATTTTGATTTCCGTACGACGGTTCTGTGCACGACCGTCAGCGGTTTTGTTGTCCGCAACTGGCTGACTCTCACCGGCACCGACAACCGACACGAAGTTGCTGCGAGGTACGCCTTGTTCGATGAGGTATTCAACCACCGAGTGGGCGCGTTTATCCGACAGTTTCTGGTTGTAGGAATCGCTGCCCACGCTGTCGGTATGGCCGGTTACGGTCAGTTGAGCAGTAGGGGCTTCGGCTTTCAGGCGAGCGGCAATCTTGTCGAGTACCTGTTTGTCGGACGCGGTAAGCGTGGCCTTATTAAACTGGAAGTGAACATCGCGGATGACGATGGTTTCTTCCTTGACCACAACCGCCTCTTCGACCACAGGTGCTGGTGGTGGGCAACCGTTGGCATCGACCCGAACGCCTTTAGGCGTGCCTGGGCACTTGTCGCGACTATCCAGCACACCATCGCCGTCTTCGTCGCCATCACCGTGCACCCAGCAATAAGCCGCTGCCGTACCGCCGACGAGCAGAGCACCATACCCTGCCCATGCCGAGCTTTCGGTCGCACCGAGGCCCGCACCCACGACACCACCGACCGCCGCACAGGTCGGCCAGTCGGTTTTCTGCAAACCTGCGCAACCAGTCAAGACACTGGTTAGCAGAACCAAGGGTAATGCTGTCCGAACTATGCTCATCTAGTTTTCTCCTGAGGGATCGGCTTGGAACCGATTCAGGTAGTAAAGACCCGAGTTTTAATCTCCGCCAGCAATAGGCCATGCGGTTTATTCGTGTATTAACGACAGGTTGACGCTTTTGTCGCCAGGCCGCTCTAGGCCCGAACGTTCGGTCAGGCTAGTCTTGGCAGATCTGATTGAGGATCTTCGATGATTGCAGGTATTTCTTCGCGCACGCCGCAGCAGGCACTGGCCGCTTTACTTGACCGATATGCCCCCGCGCGCCTGTTATTGATCGGCGCCAGCGAGTTCCCGGCGCTGGAGGCTTTCAAGCTCGCTCACCCGGACAGCAGCGTCGCTTTCGCTGCCCCCGGGCCGTTGCCCGACGAGTTGGCGGCCCGCCGATTCGACTTGGCCCTGGTGGTCGATTGCCTGGAGCATTTGCCCAAGCGCAACGGCCTGAATCTTTTGGGCGGCATTCGCAACCTCAACGCCAGCCGCATCGCCGTGTTGGCGGATCTGCCAGCGTGTGGCTGGCAGGAAACCGACTTTTTCTCCCTGGCCCTGCAAGCCAGCGAACGCTTTCAACGGGACGAACAGGTCTTGACCCTGTTCACCTACGATCTGCTTGAATACAAACAAGTCCCTGACTGGCTCAATTCGCGCTTCTGGGCCAATCCGGAAAACTTCGGGAAATACTGGTGGTAATGCAATGAGTACATCCATTTGCCCTTGCGGCAGCGGCACCCTGCTCGACGCCTGCTGCGGTCACTACCATGCCGGGCACCCGGCGCCGTGCGCCGAAGCCTTGATGCGCTCGCGCTATAGCGCCTACGTGCTGGGGTTGGTCGACTATCTGGTGACCACCACCCTGCCCGCCCAGCAGGCCGGCCTGGACCGTCAATCGATCAGCGACTGGAGCGCGCAAAGCACGTGGCTGGGCCTTGAGGTGGAAAGCTCCGAAGTGCTGGGCGGCCAGCCTGAACACGCCTTCGTGACCTTCACTGCACGCTGGCACGACAGTAGTGGCGAGCACAGCCACCACGAGCGTTCGTCATTTGTGCAAAACACCGGGCGCTGGTACTTCATCGACCCTACCGTGCAGCTCAAGCCCGGACGCAATGACACCTGCCCGTGCGCGAGTGGGCAGAAGTTCAAGAAGTGTTGCGCAGGGTATTTCAGCAGTTAGGACATGGAATGTCTGTCCACCCCGCAGGAGCTGCCGAAGGCTGCGATCTTTTGGGTCTGGACTGAGGCTCAAGGGAGAAACACCACGATGATCATCCGCCGCGGCGCACTCTATCTGCTCACGTTGTTCCTGACACTCGGGCTCGGCGGCTGTGCATCGTGGTTCGGCGACGACTTGCCGGACCCCGAGGTCCATCTGGTGAAGATCGAGGTGGTCAGCGCCAAACTGCTGGAACAGAAATTCCTCCTGCACTTTCGCATCGACAACCCCAATGACAGTGACCTGACGGTGCGCAGTCTGGAGTACCGCGTTCACTTGGGTGACATACTGCTGGCCGATGGCGAGTACGAACACTGGTTCACCATCGGCCCCAGACACAGCGCTTACTTCAAGGTGCCGATCCGCACCAACCTGTGGTCCAAGGTCCGTGATCTGGTCAAACTGCTGAAAAAATCCGATCAACCCATTCCCTATCGTCTGGAAGGTGAACTGGAAACCGGTATATTCATCGCCCACTACGTGCACCTGGCGCGCAATGGCGTGATAATCGCCGCCGATTTAATTCCGGAGCAACACCGATGACCCAGCAACCCCACGTCCACGGCCCTGACTGCAACCACGATCATGACCATCACCACCATGATCACGACCACGGCCATGTCCACGGTCCGAACTGCGGCCACGCTCACCAGGAACCGGTGCGCAATGCCCTGAAGGACGTCGGCCGCAACGATCCGTGCCCATGCGGAAACGGCAAGAAATTCAAGAAGTGCCACGGCGCTTGATGCTTCGGGCGAAGGCTTGCTTCGCCTGTTGAATCGCCTTCGCGAGCAGACCTGTGCTGTGAATGCAGTTCCCTTGTAGGAGCGAGCTTGCTCGCGATGGTGTGTCAGTCGACATCTGTGTAGCTGAAACACCATCGCGAGCAATCGAGCGTCGACCGGCTGCTCCTACAGGTTTTTCAGTCAGCCTTTAATAGGTCGGCAGTACTGACCACCGTTGCATACTCACCGTGCAAATTCCCCAGCGACATCGCATGCACCTCTTCGGCGCTATGGGCATGGCCGAAAAAATCAGCCTTGTCGAAGGTAAAGCACGCATCCTCGGCCACCCAGGTATCAAACCCCAGGTTGCCTGCGGTACGCGCCGTGGATTCCACCGAGTTGTGGGTCGCGACACCGACGATGATCAATTGCCCGATCCCCGCCTCGCGCAACTGCGCCTCCAACCCCGTCGAACAAAACGCATCCGGCACCTGCTTCTGGATCAAGCGTTCACCGGCCATGGGCTGAAACCGTTCCTGAAACTCCACCCCCGACTGCTGCGGCCAGAACACTGAGTCCTCCGAGCAGGACAGGTGCTGCACATGGATCACCGGCCGAACGGTGCGCCGCCAATGACCGAGCAATTCCAGCATGCGCTCTTCAGCCTGAGGATTATTCCTGCGGCCGAGTCTGGGATGCAGGATGCCTTTCTGTTGATCGATGATGATCAGTGCCGCGTTTGCCTTGAGCTCCATGCCGACTTTTCTCCAGGATTGTTGACCGTGTCGCACTTCAACATCACCCATTGCGACTGGCAAGGCCGTGATTTTTTCGGTTTATCAGACAAATCCTGAAATAACCTTGTACCCCGCTTGCACGGCCACCTCCTGCTCACTAACGTAGCGCCTTTATTGCGCGCCGCCGCCTCTACCCCCGCAGGAGCTTTGCCATGGCCTCGCCAGCCCTTACTCATTTTCTACCCCGGTTCGGCGTTGCCGCAGCAGTGGCCGGTGCCTTGAGCCTGACCGGTTGTCAGAACTTCAACGCCCAGGACACCCTCCCGCCGACCTCCGGCGTACAGCCGCTCAAGGGCCTGGCGCAAAACGTTTCGGTGCGCCGCAATGCCATGGGCATGCCGCTGATCGAAAGCAACAGCTTCCACGACGCGCTGTTCACCCTCGGTTACGTGCATGCCAGCGACCGCATCACGCAGATGGTCACCCTGCGCCTGCTGGCCCAGGGCCGTTTGGCCGAGATGCACGGTGCGCAGCTGCTGGATGCCGACCGTTACATGCGGGCGGTCAACCTGAAGAAAAGTGCCGGCGAGTTGTACAAGGCCTCTTCGCCGCGCCTCAAGCGCTTCTTCGAAGTCTATGCGCGCGGCGTCAACGCCTACCTGTTCCGCTACCGCGACAAACTGCCGGCGGACCTCGCGGCCTCCGGGTACCAGCCTGAATACTGGCAGCCGGAAGATTCGGCGCTGATTTTCTGCCTGTTGAACTTCAGCCAGTCGACCAACCTGCCGGAAGAAATTTCCTCGCTGGTACTGGCCCAGACTGTCACCACCGACAAACTGGCGTGGTTGACGCCGTCGGCTCCCGACGAAAAACTGCCGGTCGCCGAAAGCGAAAAACTGCAAGGCATCAAACTCAACGGGCAAGTGCCGGGGCTGGCCGAACTCAGCAAGGCCACCGGGCAACTGTCGGACCTGAACCTGCTCGGCGCCACCTCGTCGAACAACTGGGCTATCGCCCCGCAACGCAGCCGCAGCGGCAAGAGCCTGTTGGCCAGTGACAGTCACGGCCCGCTGGGCGTGCCTTCGTTGTTCAGTTACGTGCAGATTCGCGCGCCGAAGTATCAGGCGTCCGGCGTGACCATCGCGGGCCTGCCAATGGTGCTCGGTGGTTTCAACGGCAAGGTGGCATGGAGCATGACGTCCGTGATGGGCGACAACCAGGACCTGTTCCTGGAGAAGATCAAACGCCAGGGCAACGGGCTCACCTACGAAAATGCCGGGAAGTGGCAGCCGGCGATCGTGCGCAACGAAACCTATTTCGTCAAAGGCCAGCGGCCGATTCGCGAAGCGGTGTACGAAACCCGCCATGGACCGCTGCTCAACAGCGCTCAGGGCAGCACTCTGGCCAATGGTTTCGGCCTGGCCTTGCAGACGCCGAGCTTCACCGACGACAAGACCCTGGACGCGTTCTTCGACCTGTCCCGCGCCCAGAGCGTCGAGAAAGCCTCTGATGCCAGCCGCGAAATCCGCGCCATCGCGCTGAACCTGGTGTTTGCCGACGCGAGCCACATCGGCTGGCAAGTCACCGGTCGTTACCCGAACCGTCGCGAAGGCGAAGGTCTGCTGCCCTCACCGGGCTGGGAAGGTCGTTACGATTGGGACGGCTACGCCGACCCGATGTTGCACCCGTACGACCAGGACCCGGCACAAGGCTGGCTCGGCACCGCCAACCAGCGGGTCATTCCCCATGGCTACGGCATGCAATTGTCCAATTCCTGGGCCGCTCCGGAGCGCGGCGAGCGCCTGGCCGAACTGGCCGGCGCAGGCAAACACGACAGCCGCAGCCTGATCGCCATGCAATACGACCAGACCACTACCTTCGCTGCCAAGCTGAAGAAAATGTTTGAAGCGCCAGGTATGACCCAGCCGCTCAAACAAGCCATCGACGCCTTGCCGGCGGCAGATCGCGCCAAGGCACACGAGGCCTACAGCCGCCTGTTGGCGTTCGACGGCAAGCTCAGCCCGACCTCCACCGATGCGGCAATCTACGAACTGTTCCTGCAGGAAAGCGCCCGGCAGATCTTCCTCGATGAACTGGGCCCTGAAAGCAGCCCGGCATGGAAGGCCTTTGTCGCCGATGGCAAGTTGTCCTACGCGGCCCAAGCCGATCACTTGCTCGGGCGTGAGGACAGCCCATTCTGGGATGACGTGCGCACCGCGCAGAAAGAAGACAAACCGGTGATCCTCGCTCGCAGCCTCGCCGCAGCGATCAGCGCAGGCGACAGCCAATTGGGCAGTGATCACAAGGCTTGGCAGTGGGGCAAACTGCACCGCTATGAATGGAAGAACACCAGCGGCCAGACCGTACGCGGACCGCTGCCGGCCGGTGGCGATCACACCACGCTCAACACCGCTGCCTTCGCCTGGGGCCAGGACTTCAACACTACGCTGGCGCCAGCCATGCGCTTTATCGTCGACTTCGGCCAGTCCGAGCCGCTGATGGCGCAAAACGGCACCGGCCAATCCGGAAACCCGGCCAGCCCGAACTACCTCAACAGCATCGAACCGTGGCTCAAGGGCCAGTACATGAGCCTGCCGATACAGCCGCAGAACTTCGACAACGCCTATGGCAAGACTCGGATGACGCTGACACCAGGAAAGTAACCGCGCCCTTTACCTGTGGGAGCGAGCCGGCTCCGGGCGGCGTTCCGACGATAGCGATTCAACATTTAAAATAGAGGTTGAATGTTGAATCGCCGTTGCGGTTGCGCTGGCGCAAGGACAAGTCGGTCGACGAAGCCGACAGTTTGGCGACCCTGCAAAATCTGCTCGGCTGAGCCTTCTTTTTATCCTCAAAATTTTTTCTTTTTGAGTCGAACGGGTGCGGCCATTTCCCTGCGCCCGTTTTCGTGCATAAATCTGTCTCCGGCTATTTCCAGACACCTTTTAAAACGCTTGTTCGGCACTCTGGTTCGGAAATTGCTACTTTCAACAGGTCTGACGCTTTCCAGTAACAATAATTCTGCGCCACAAGCGCTCATATTGGTTTTTAGGGATTGAATAATGAAAAAAGCATTGGTGACCCTTTCTGCACTGGCGTTGTGCATGGCTGCTGGCTCCGCCATGGCGAAGGAGTACAAAGAACTGCGCTTCGGCGTTGACCCTTCCTACGCACCGTTCGAGTCGAAAGCGGCCGACGGCAGCCTGGTTGGCTTCGACATCGATCTGGGGAACGCGATCTGCGCCGAACTGAAGGTCAAGTGCAAGTGGGTCGAAAGTGACTTCGACGGCATGATTCCCGGCCTAAAAGCCAATAAATTCGACGGTGTGATCTCGTCGATGACCGTTACCGAAGCCCGTGAAAAAGTCATCGACTTCTCCAGCGAACTGTTTTCCGGCCCAACCGCCTACGTGTCCAAGAAAGGTTCTGGCGTGACTGAAGACGTCGCCTCGCTCAAGGGCAAGACCGTCGGCTACGAACAAGGCACCATTCAGGAAGCCTATGCCAAAGCCGTTCTGGACAAGGCCGGCGTGAAAACCCAAGCCTACGCCAACCAGGATCAGGTCTACGCCGACTTGACTTCCGGTCGTCTCGATGCAGGGATTCAGGACATGCTGCAAGCCAAACTGGGCTTTCTGAAGTCGCCACAGGGTGCCGACTACGATGTCAGCAAGCCGGTCGACAACGCTTTGCTACCCGCCAAAACAGCGGTCGGTATTAAGAAAGGTAACACCGAGCTGAAAGCACTTTTGGATAAAGGTATCAAAGCGTTACACGATGATGGCACCTACGCCACCATTCAGAAGAAACACTTTGGCGATCTGAATCTGTATAGCGGCAAATAATGCCCGGCGCCCATCTCTCGATGGGCGCTTTTTTCATCCGATCAGGTTGCTGATTTATGTTCGAAAACCTACTGGAAAATCTGGGGCTCTCTGCCTTCAGCCTCAAGGGCTTCGGTCCGCTGCTGATGCAAGGCACCTGGATGACGATCAAATTGTCGGCGTTGTCGTTGTTGGTAGCCGTGTTGCTCGGACTGCTCGGCGCCAGTGCCAAGTTGTCCAAAGTCAAACTGATGCGCGTGCCTGCCCAGCTCTACACCACACTCATTCGCGGCGTTCCGGACCTGGTCCTGATGCTGCTGATTTTCTACAGCCTGCAAACCTGGCTGACCTCGCTTACCGATTACATGGAATGGGAATACATCGAGATCAACCCGTTCAGCGCCGGGGTAATCACCCTGGGCTTCATCTACGGTGCGTATTTCACCGAAACCTTCCGTGGCGCGATTCTCGCCGTCCCACGGGGTCAGGTCGAAGCGGCCACCGCTTATGGCCTCAAGCGCGGCCAGCGTTTCTGGATCGTGGTGTTCCCACAGATGATGCGTTATGCCCTGCCGGGTATCGGTAACAACTGGATGGTGATGCTCAAGGCCACCGCCCTGGTGTCGATCATCGGCCTCGCCGATCTGGTCAAGGCTGCCCAGGACGCCGGCAAAAGCAGCTATCAGCTGTTTTACTTCCTGGTACTTGCCGCGCTGATCTATCTGGTGATCACCAGCGCGTCCAACTTCATTCTGCGCTGGCTCGAACGTCGTTACTCCGCCGGTACCCGGGAGGCCGTACGATGATCGAACTCCTGCAGGAATACTGGAAACCCTTCCTTTACAGCGACGGCAACAACATCACCGGTCTGGCCATGACCATGTGGTTGCTCAGCGCATCGATATTCTTCGGTTTCATCGTCTCGATTCCGCTGTCTATCGCCCGGGTTTCACCGCGCCTCTACATTCGCTGGCCGGTGCAGTTCTACACCTACCTGTTTCGCGGAACGCCGCTCTATATCCAGCTGCTGATCTGCTACACCGGGATCTACAGCCTGGCCGCCGTACGCGCGCAGCCGCTGCTCGACAGCTTCTTCCGCGATGCGATGAACTGCACCATCCTGGCCTTCGCCCTGAACACCTGCGCCTACACCACGGAGATCTTCGCCGGAGCCATTCGCAGCATGAACCACGGCGAAGTCGAGGCCGCCAAGGCTTACGGACTGACTGGCTGGAGGCTGTATGCCTACGTGATCATGCCGTCGGCCTTGCGTCGCTCGTTGCCTTACTACAGCAACGAAGTGATTCTGATGCTGCACTCGACCACCGTGGCCTTCACCGCGACTATCCCGGACATCCTGAAAGTCGCACGGGACGCCAACTCGGCGACCTTCCTGACCTTCCAGTCGTTCGGCATCGCCGCGCTGATCTACCTGACCGTCACTTTTGCGCTGGTCGGCCTGTTCCGCCTTGCCGAACGCCGATGGCTGGCCTTCCTCGGGCCGACCCACTAGCACTCAACCTGCTTCAGGAAACAACAGATGCGCCACCAGAAACATGACCTGCTGGCCCCGCTGCCGGGCACCGCGCGACAGATCCACAGTTTTCACTTCGGCCCACAACCGGCCAACGGCAAGATCTACATCCAGGCCTCCCTGCACGCCGACGAAATGCCCGGCATGCTGGTGGCCTGGCACCTCAAGCAACGCCTGGCGGAGCTCGAAGCCGCCGGTCGCCTGCGCAGCGAAATCGTGCTGGTGCCCATCGCCAACCCGGTGGGCCTGGAACAGGTGCTGATGGATGTGCCGCTGGGCCGCTACGAGCTGGAAAGCGGCCAGAACTTCAACCGCTGGTTCGTCGACCTCAGTGAGGAAGTCGGCAACGCGATAGAGGGCAAGCTCAGTGACGATCCGCAGCACAACCTGCAACTGATCCGCAGCAGCCTGTGCGATGCGCTGGCCCGGCAGACCGCCAGCACCCAATTGCAATCCCAGCGCCTGACCCTGCAACGGCTGGCCTGCGACGCCGACATGGTGCTCGATCTGCATTGCGATTTCGAAGCGGTCGCTCACCTCTACACCACGCCGGATGCCTGGCCACTGGTCGAGCCGCTGGCCCGTTATATCGGCGCCGAAGCCAGCCTGCTGGCAACCGATTCCGGCGGTCAGTCGTTCGACGAATGCTTCACCCTGCTCTGGTGGCAGTTGAAGGAGCGCTTCGGCGAGCACTTCGACATTGCGCCGGGCAGTTTTTCGGTGACCGTCGAACTGCGCGGCCAGGGCGACGTCAATCACCCGCTGGCGAGCCTCGATTGCCAGGCACTGATCGATTACCTGATCCATTTCGGCGCGATCGCCGGCGAACCCGCGCCCCTGCCCGACCTGCCCTATCCGGCGACACCGCTGGCCGGTGTAGAACCGGTGGCCACGCCCGTCGGCGGCCTGCTGGTGTTCACCGCGCGGCCCGGCCAGTACCTGGAAGCCGGGCAACTGATCGCCGAGATCATTGATCCGGTCAACGATCGCGTCACTCCCGTTCACTGCTCCGCCGCCGGGCTGATGTACGCCCGTTCGCTGCGTCGCATGGCCACTGCCGGCATGGTGATCGCCCACGTCGCGGGCACCGAAGCCTATCGCAGCGGCTATCTACTTTCGCCTTGAGGATGCACGCCCCATGTACAAATTGACCATCGAAGGCCTGCATAAAAGCTATGGCGACCATGAAGTCCTCAAAGGTGTTTCGCTCAAGGCCAGGACCGGCGACGTCATCAGCCTGATCGGCGCCAGCGGCTCGGGTAAAAGTACCTTTCTGCGCTGCATCAACTTTCTGGAACAACCCAACGACGGCGCCATGAGCCTCGACGGGCAGAACATCCGCATGATCAAGGATCGTCACGGCATGCACGTGGCCGATGCCGATGAACTGCAGCGGATTCGCACCCGCCTGGCCATGGTGTTCCAGCACTTCAACCTGTGGAGCCACATGACGGTGCTGGAAAACATCACCATGGCCCCGCGCCGGGTGCTGGGGTGTGACAGGAAAGAAGCCGAGGACCGCGCCCGGCGCTACCTCGACAAGGTGGGGCTGGCCTCCCGTGTGGCGGACCAATACCCGGCATTCCTGTCCGGCGGTCAGCAACAGCGGGTAGCGATTGCCCGCGCACTGGCCATGGAGCCGGAAGTCATGCTGTTCGACGAACCGACCTCGGCGCTGGACCCGGAACTGGTGGGTGAAGTGCTGAAGGTGATCCAGGGCCTGGCCGAAGAAGGCCGGACCATGATCATGGTGACCCACGAAATGAGCTTCGCCCGCAAAGTGTCGAGCCAGGTGCTGTTTCTGCACAAGGGCCTGGTTGAGGAAGAAGGCGCGCCGGAAGACGTACTGGGCACTCCGAAAAGCGAGCGGTTGAAGCAGTTCCTCAGCGGCAACCTTAAGTAACGGCTACAGACATTCCTGTAGGAGCGAGCCTGCTCGCGATGGCGGTGGTTCAATCAGCTTCATTGTTGACTGTTACACCGCCATCGTCGGAACGCCGCCCGGAGCAGGCTCGCGCCTACATTTGATTGGTAGTGTCCGGGTAATCAGGCAACAGGCGCAGGCGGTGGCTCATCCGGCAGGGTCGGTTCGCCCGGCTCGTTAGGCTGTTCATTCGGGGTATCAGGATCAGGCTGGCCGGGGATCCCCCCTGCCATGCTGACGGGCGGATGAGCCAACAACGACCAGGCCAGAACACCCACCTGATTGGGTTCAAGCCTTGCCAGTTCGGCACTGATTCGCGGATCGATCTTCATTCGGCACTCCTGAGCGATGGCCCGACCCGCCTTGCGCGGGTCGGAACAGTACACCCCATAGAGTGTACGCCCGCTCAGGAATTCCCGACATTTGTCAGACGGCTGACTCAGGTGCGAGGCAGGGTCACGCCACGCTGGCCCTGATACTTGCCGCCACGGTCCTTGTAGGACACTTCACATTCTTCGTCAGACTCAAGGAACAGCATCTGCGCCACGCCTTCGTTCGCGTAGATTTTCGCCGGCAGATTGGTGGTGTTGGAGAACTCCAGGGTCACGTGACCTTCCCACTCAGGCTCGAGCGGCGTGACGTTGACGATGATGCCGCAGCGCGCGTAGGTGCTTTTACCCAGGCAAATGGTCAATACATTGCGCGGAATGCGGAAGTATTCGACGGTGCTGGCCAGGGCGAACGAGTTCGGCGGAATGATGCACACGTCGCTGTGGATGTCGACGAAGCTGCCGGCATCGAAGTTCTTCGGGTCGACGATGGCCGAATTGATGTTGGTGAACACCTTGAAATGATTGGTGCAACGCACATCGTAGCCGTAGCTCGACACGCCATAGGAGATCACACGGCTATCGTCGCTGCCGCGCATCTGGCGCTCGACGAAAGGCTCGATCATGCCGTGTTCCTGCGCCATGCGGCGAATCCACTTGTCCGATTTGATGCTCATGGCGGGTGTCCTGAATAGCGAGGTCGAAAAATTCTGTCCGGCATCTTACCGGGCGCGCCGCCGGGTTCAAAGTCCGCGGTGCAATTCTCGCCGAACAGGCAGGAATTGCCTGCGCTGGCGACGAACCGTCACACCGCCGATCCTTAAATCAGAGAAACCTTCGCAAGAAGCATTGGCACGTTCAGGAAAAAGGGTTAAGGTGGCGTCACTGTGCTGCTTGTGTCACTGAGAATCTCTACACGATATGTTGAATTTCGATCCAACCATCTACAAGAATTTTTCCTGCTCTTTGCACTCAGTCTCGGCCAGGGTTCTTCCTGAGTCGCAGTTATCTTTGTTCAAGGAGTTACACCATGTCTAATCGCCAAACCGGTACCGTTAAGTGGTTCAACGATGAAAAAGGCTTCGGCTTCATCACTCCACAATCCGGTGACGACCTGTTCGTTCACTTCAAAGCTATCCAGTCCGACGGCTTCAAAAGCCTGAAAGAAGGCCAACAGGTTTCTTTCATCGCTACCCGCGGTCAGAAAGGCATGCAAGCTGAAGAAGTTCAAGTTATCTAACTTGTACTTGCTTTAGTAAAAAGCCCCGCCCTCAACAGCGGGGCTTTTTTGTGCCTGTGTGTTTTTCACAGGTAAAAAGATCGCAGCCTGCGGCAGCTCCTACAGGGTGAACATAGCTCCCCTGTAGGAGCTGCCGCAGGCTGCGATCTTTTAGCGTCTTACCAGGTCACGCCAAATCCTGCGGTGTAGCGTGTCTTGTCCAGATCCGCATCGTCGGTGCCGCTGATGATGTCCCGCTCCGCCTTCAGGTTCAGCGAAGCCCAGTCAGTCACCTTGTAGCGCAACCCCATCTCGGCATCGAGTGCGTAGTCGGCCACATCCGACAGCGGCTTGCCGACCTCACCATTGGTGAAGAACTCGACGCGTTTGCCGATCAGGTAGCGGTTGTAGTCCCATTTCATGGCCAGGGCGTAGAAATTGACCTTGCTGCCATCGGAGAACTCATAGTCCGTGCGGTTGACCAGCGAGCCCAGGGAGAACGCCCCAAGCTCGTCATCCCAGAACTGATAGCCGGGACCGGTACCGACGGTGCGCTGACGGGAAAGGTCTTCGACCTTGTCGCGCTTGTACACCAGGCGCCCCTGCCAGAACCATTGGTCGGTCAGGAATCGGTCGATGGAGTACTCGGCCCGCCAGTTGTCCGTGGTCACCACGTCGTCCTGGAACTCACGGTTGTATTCACCTTCGGCGGTGTGCCGCCAGCGACCGTGTCGCGCACTGGTCTTGAAATCGATGTCGTAGTCATCGGTGTCGTTTTCCGCCCGCTGGTAATCCAGCGCGATATCGACGTTGCCTTTCCACACCAGATCCTCAACCACCGGTTTTGGCTTGAGAATCTGCTGAATGCTCGCCAATTCGACCGTCTTCGGTGCGTCGCCATTGGCCAGCGTCACCTTGCCGGCGTCCGCCGCTTTCAGCGACTTCGCTTTCTCGCCACTGTAGGCATCCTGCTTGACCAGCAACTCCTGATCGCTGTCCAGGGTCTTGACCTGTTTCCAGTCGATCATCACCGCTCCCGCGTACTCGGTCTGGATCAGCAGCTTGCCGCCATCGAACAGCGTGATCTTGCCGCTCAGCTTGTCACCGTTCTTCAACCACACGGTATCGGCTAACAAAGGAGAAGAAGCACCAAGGACGGCGAGACATAGCAGGGATCTGGACAACATAAGCAAAATACGGACTCGGACTTGCGAGTAAAGTCGGCATTATCCGTAGGAATGATGTCCTGACAAGGACTGACCCGACTATTTCTGTTGAGTCCATTTCTCAACTATCCGTACAGGAATTACTCTAAAGACGGTAAAGCAAACTTCTTCAGGACTGACGGACGTGACCGATCCAACCGATGAACCCGAGAGTGCAGCGCAAATCCGACGCACGGCGCTGTATCTGACACTGGCGCAAGTTCCCGAGGGCAAAGTCATCAGCTACGGTCAATTGGCCGAGCTTGCAGGACTGGGTCGCGCCGCCCGCTGGGTCGGCCGCACCCTCAGCCAATTGCCGAGCGACAGCAAATTACCCTGGCATCGCGTTCTGGGTGCAAACGGGCGTATCAGCCTGCCGGTCGGCAGCCCTTCGGGCGATGAGCAGCGCGCACGATTACGCATGGAGGGCATCAGTGTCCTGAATAATCGTGTTGATATTCAGCGCCATGGCTGGCGTCCGGTAGAGCACAGCGGTTAGAGTGCGCGCTTTGTTTCCGTATTTCTTGAGGCAGACTCCAGCCCATGCCCCGTAAAACCTGGCGCGCCGCGCTCGCCGCTTATGCCAGCCCTTCGACACTCGTGCTGTTGCTGCTTGGTTTCGCCGCCGGCCTGCCCTACATGCTGGTGTTTTCGACGCTTTCAGTCTGGCTGCGTGAGGCTGGCGTGGCGCGTGAAACCATTGGCTATGCAAGCCTGATTGGCCTGGCGTATGCCTTCAAGTGGGTCTGGTCACCGTTGCTCGACCAATGGCGACTGCCATTGCTTGGCAAACTCGGTCGACGACGATCCTGGCTCGTGCTGTCCCAGGCACTGGTCATCCTTGGCCTGATCGGGATGGGTTTCTGCGATCCGCAAAAGCATTTGTCCTGGCTGATAGCCATTGCCGTGGTCGTCGCTTTCGCATCAGCGACGCAGGATATTGCGGTAGACGCCTATCGCCTGGAAATCGCCGAAGACAATCGTCAGGCCGCCCTGGCCGCCAGCTACATGTCCGGCTACCGGGTCGCTGCGCTGCTGGCGACTGCAGGCGCGCTGTACTTCGCCGAAGGCTTTGGCTCCACCGGCTTCAACTACAAGCATTCGGCCTGGGCCGGCACTTACATTCTGTTCGGGGCACTGATGGTCCCGGCTCTGCTGACTTCCATATTCATGCGCGAACCACCCGTGCCGTTGCGCACGCAACTGCAGGCCGGACGCTACAGCTTCGTGCATCAACTGGCCTCGGTGTTCGTGCTGATCATATTGCTGGTGTCCGTACCGGCCATGTTCACCCAGCTCTACTACACCGATTTCGCCAGCGTACTGTTCGAAGGCGTGAGCGTGCTCGACCTGCTGCTCGAAGACCGCGCGCTCCTGCGGGCCATCCTCTATATCACGCTCACTGCCCTGTGCCTCTCGGCCATGGGCCGTCGCGGCCTGGCACCGGTGCTCACGCCAGTCAACGACTTCATCCTGCGATACCGCTGGCAGGCGCTGCTGCTACTCGGCTTGATCGCCACCTATCGGATGTCCGATACGGTCATGGGCGTGATGGCCAACGTGTTCTACATCGACCAGGGCTTCACCAAGGACCAGATCGCCAGCGTCAGCAAAATCTTCGGCCTGATCATGACCCTGGTGGGTGCCGGCATGGGCGGCCTATTGATCGTGCGTTTCGGCATCCTGCCGATCCTGTTCATCGGTGGCGTCGCATCCGCGGCGACCAACATCCTGTTCCTGATGCTCGCCGACATGGGCCCCAACCTCAACATGCTGGTGCTGACCATCTCCCTGGACAACTTCAGTTCAGGCCTGGCGACTTCGGCGTTCGTCGCCTACCTGTCGAGCCTGACCAACCTCAAGTTCTCCGCCACCCAATACGCCCTGCTCAGCTCGATCATGCTGTTGCTGCCGCGCCTGATCGGTGGCTACTCCGGGGTCATGGTGGAAAAATTCGGTTACCACAACTTCTTCCTGATCACCGCCCTGCTGGGCGTCCCGACCCTGCTGTTGATCGCCTTGCACTGGTTCCAGGAGAACCGCCGCGCAGGTCCGACACCGACACCGGAACCGGTGCAGACCCCGGTCGCCGAAGAATCGTAGGCTCATTACGCAGGAAGAATCGCGGAGGGCCGTGTGAATCACGCCCTCCTGCCACACCACCGACCGCACGCCTGTACGCCAGCGGATCTCGCCCGTACAATGCTCCGTCATTTCTCGTCATCAGCAATCGATAACGGCCAACCATGCGCACCAGTCAATTTTTGCTCGCCACACAAAAAGAAACGCCTTCCGACGCGGTCGTGATCAGCCACCAGCTGATGCTGCGCGCCGGCATGATCCGCAAACTCGCCTCGGGCCTGTACACCTGGCTGCCGATGGGCTTGCGGGTAATGCGCAAGGTCGAAGCCGTCGTTCGCGAAGAAATGAACGCCGCCGGCTCTCTCGAAGTGTTGATGCCGAGCACGCAACCGGCTGAGCTGTGGCAGGAATCCGGGCGCTGGGAAGAGTACGGCCCTGAATTGCTGCGCTTCAAGGATCGCCACGGTCGCGACTTCTGCGCAGGTCCCACCCACGAAGAAGTCATCACCGATCTGATGCGCAACGAATTGAGCAGCTACAAGCAGTTGCCAATCAACCTGTACCAGATCCAGACCAAATTCCGTGACGAAATCCGCCCACGCTTCGGCTTGATGCGTGGCCGCGAATTCATCATGAAGGACGCCTACTCGTTCCACGCCGACCAGCCTTCGCTGCAGGTCACCTACGACCGCATGCACCAGGCTTACTGCAACGTGTTCACCCGTCTGGGCCTGAGGTTCCGCCCTGTTGAAGCCGACAACGGCTCCATCGGCGGCGCCGGTTCCCACGAGTTCCACGTTCTGGCCGAATCGGGCGAAGACGACATCGTCTTCAGTAACGGTTCCGACTACGCGGCGAACATCGAGAAAGCCGAGGCCGTGCCACGGGAAACCTCGCGCGCCGCTCCGAGCGAAGAACTGCGTCTGGTCGACACGCCGAATGCCAAGACCATTGCGCAACTGGTCGAAGGCTTCAACCTGCCGATCGAGAAAACCATCAAGACCCTCGTGGTGCACGCTGAAGAGAAAGGCAAGCTGATTGCCCTGATCATCCGTGGCGACCATGAGCTGAACGAAATCAAGGCGGCCAACCAGCCAGGCGTTGCCAGCCCGCTGGTCATGGCCTCGGAAAGCGAACTGCGCGACGCCATTGGCGCCGGTGCCGGTTCCCTGGGTCCGTTGAACCTGCAGCTGCCGATCATCATCGACCGTTCGGTCGAACTGATGAGCGACTTCGGCATCGGCGCCAACATCGACGACAAACACTACTTCGGCGTGAACTGGGAGCGCGACCTGCCTGTTCCGACCGTTGCCGACCTGCGCAACGTTGTGGCCGGCGACCCGAGCCCGGACGGCAAAGGCACCCTGGAAATCAAGCGCGGCATCGAAGTCGGGCACATCTTCCAGCTGGGCAACAAGTACAGCAAAGCGATGAAGTGCGAAGTGCTGGGCGAAAACGGCAAGCCGGTCACCCTGGAAATGGGCTGCTACGGCATCGGCGTGTCCCGCGTGGTAGCGGCGGCCATCGAGCAGAACAACGACGAAAACGGGATCATCTGGAGCGACACTCTCGCGCCGTTCCAGATTGCCCTGGTACCGCTGCGCTACGAAACCGAACAGGTTCGTGAAGCCACCGACAAGCTGTACGCGGAACTCACCGCTGCCGGCTTTGAAGTGCTGCTCGACGACCGTGACAAGAAAACCAGCCCAGGCATCAAGTTCGCGGACATGGAGCTGATCGGCATTCCACACCGGATCGTGGTCAGCGACCGCGGCCTGGCCGAAGGCAACCTGGAATACAAGAGCCGTACCGAGGCCGACGCACAAGCGCTGCCGGTCGCCGACGTACTGTCCTTCCTTCAGGCTCGCATCCGCCGCTGATACCAGATATAGAGGCGTCATGTTCAAGCGAAACACCTTAGGCCTCGGTGGTGCCGCCTTGTGCGGCACCCTGCTGGTCAGTGGCTGTGCCAACCACATGTCACAACGCAGCGAGCAAGAGGAACGGGTCGAGCGCAAATTGCTCGATCACAGCCTGCAGATCGATGTCGGTGAGCCCAAGGTGCTTGAGCTGCCGCAACGGCGGGTGAAAATTCACGAGCAGAAGACTTTCGAAGTCACCGAGTACGAAGTCACGCGTCACTACGACCGCTATACGCCGTACCAACCCTGGCGGGAGATTTACGAAATCCCGCTGGGCGCGGTGGCCGTGGTGGCGGGTGTCGGTGCCAACGTGGTCAATGTGTTCGCCCTCGGCAATCTGCCGGACAGCATGACCAAGGATTGGCTGAGCTACGGTTTCGCCGGGCTCAACCCGTTCATGAACGTGCAGTCCCACGGTCGCGCGCAGCAGAACCTGGCCGGCATTGATGAAGTCCAGCGCGACAAGCGTACGGAATACTCAAGCCTGCCCTGGAGCGAGCGCCCGGTCGAGGTCAAGGCCGGCAAGGAAACCTTCGAGCTGACCACCGACAAAAACGGCGTGTTACGCCTGAATCTGCTGGACAACCCGTTCGCCGAACATGACATCAACCATCTGAGCCGCTTGCTGATCCGTGTTGAGGATGCCCAGGGCAACGTGCACAACGATTCCACCCTGGTCATCAGCAGCAACTTGCGCAGCAAGCTCTATGAGGCCCACGGGTTGATTTATGACGATCTCGAAGGTGACGAAGTCAGCCAATGGGTCCACCGGGTCAAACGCCTGTCGGAGCTGGGTCTTGAAGAGGAAGCCAGTGAGCTGGAACAGAGCCTGATCGAACTGACGCGCAATGATCCAGAATTGCAGAGCGAGTTCCTGAAGTCGCTGGCCCGCAATGGCGAGCGACTGGTGGCGAATCCGGGGCTGAACTAAACCCCAAAAAAGATCGCAGCCTGCGGCAGCTCCTACAACAGATCGCGTTCTTCTTTAGGAGCTGCCGCAGGCTGCGATCTTTTGTGTTTCAGAATTTACCGCTCAAACAACTCCATCTGCTCGAACCCGCCCCGCAAGTCCTCCAGCCGCACGCCGACGCCCAACAACCGCACCGGTTTACCGCCGCGATTGAAAGCCTGGGTCAACATCAACTGATAACTCCCCAGATCCCGCCCTGCCCCGGCCTGCTCCAATGTAGTCTGGGTGAAGTCGTGGAACTTCACTTTGACGAATGGCTTGCCCGGACGATAGCTGCTGTCAATTCGCGCCATGCGGCCAACCAGGGTCTCCAGCAGCTCGGGCAATTTATCCAGGCAACTCTTCAGATCTGGCAGATCGACGTCGTAGGTATTTTCAACACTGATCGACTGACGGCGACTGTCGTTATGTACCACGCGGTCATCGATCCCACGGGCCAGGCTCCAAAGTCGCTCGCCAAAGCTGCCGAATTCACGCACCAGCGCCAACTTGTCCCACTCGCGCAATTGCAGGCAATCGGTAATCCCCAGCTTGCCGAGTTTGTCGGCGGTGACTTTTCCGACCCCGTGCAATTTGCTCACTGGCAAGCCACTGACAAAATCCTCGACCTGGTCCGGAGTGATGACGAACAGGCCATTGGGCTTTTTCCAGTCACTGGCGATCTTGGCCAGAAACTTGTTCGGCGCCACACCCGCCGACACGGTGATATGCAACTGGTTGGAGACCCGGCGCCGGATGTCCTGGGCGATGCGCGTTGCGCTACCACCGAAATGCGCACTGTCCGACACATCGAGGTACGCCTCATCGAGCGAGAGCGGCTCGATGATCTCGGTGTAATCGCGAAAGATCGTGTGGATTTCCCTGGACGCTTCTCTATAGGCGTCCATGCGTGGCTTGACGATGGTCAGGTCCGGGCACAGCTTCAAGGCATGCCCGGAGGACATCGCCGAACGCACCCCGTACGCTCGCGCCTCATAATTGCAGGTGGCGATCACCCCGCGCCGGTCCGCCGCCCCACCTACCGCCAGTGGTTTACCGGCGAGGCGTGGGTCGTCGCGCATTTCGATGGCTGCATAGAAGCAGTCACAATCGACGTGGATGATCTTGCGTTGAGTCATAGCAAAGCCGTGTTCATGGCAAAGAAAAGGCGTCATGGCATGCCGGACAAACAGTATCTCACTGACACCTGTATATAGCACCAGTAGTCTGAATGTTCTTTTCCAATCGTAGGAAGATTCGATTGTGAATTTATTTTCTCAATCGAAAAATTACTTTCAATAGACGCGCAGGCCTTGCCCTGCCTGCCTCACAGACCGATCGACCTCCCCTTTTGAACGCTAACCGATTGAACGGGAAGAGATTTTATCGGAATTGGAGGTTGACACCCGAGCGCATCTCTATAGAATGAGCCACACAGACGCGGGATGGAGCAGTCTGGTAGCTCGTCGGGCTCATAACCCGAAGGTCGTCGGTTCAAATCCGGCTCCCGCAACCAAACATCAAAAAAGGCTACTCGAAAGAGTGGCCTTTTTTGTGCGCGCTCGTTTTGTAGCGCCGAACGCCGAAACAAGGCCTGGATACTCAATGACACCGAAACCGGAAATCGTTCTGATTCCGAAACTTAGGCCATCGCCGCGACCGTTTGCCGCGATTCAACGTTTATTTGACCTGATTCAGGATTAACGGTTGACACCCCGGCGTATCTCTATAGAATGCCGCCACACAGACGCGGGATGGAGCAGTCTGGTAGCTCGTCGGGCTCATAACCCGAAGGTCGTCGGTTCAAATCCGGCTCCCGCAACCAAACATCAAAAAAGGCTACTCGAAAGAGTGGCCTTTTTTGTATCTGTTGAAAAAGTCCTTTCGCAACAATGACCTGTCACTGTGAAGCAAGCCGTTTGGGGGGCACCCATGCGCCGGGTTCAGACTATGCTCTATTGCAGGCTGAAGCCTTCACGACTGATGACGCGCCGTCCCCGTTGCCCGGTGATAGGCGTTAATATTTGTGATTATTTTTTTCTGCAGGGATTGGTAACTTGGCTGGATACCCCCATCCTGTCGCGCACAATCCAAGAGGTGATTGATGCGCGCCAACTCGTCTGATTCACAAGACACTGTCACAGCGACACAACCGATCAAGGCTGAGCGCCTGCGCCTGCTCGATCGATTGAGCAAATACCGTCAACCCATTGGTCTGGCGGTCACCCTGCTGTTGTTCGCGATCGCGCTGATTGCCTGTCGCCATCTGTTGAGCGAACTCGACCTTTACGCGCTGCACGACTCGATCCTCGAAGTTCCAAAACCTGCCTTGATGGGCGCACTGGCCGCAACGGTGGCGGGTTTCATCATTCTGCTCGGCTACGAATGGTCGGCCAGTCGCTATGCCGGGGTGAGCCTGGCACCGCGCACGTTGGCGCTAGGCGGTTTCACGGCCTTTGCCATCGGCAACGCCATCGGTCTTTCAATGCTGTCGGGCGGTTCGGTTCGCTATCGCCTCTATGCCCGTCATGGCCTGGGAGCGGCTGAAGTCGCCCACATGACGCTGTTCGCCAGCCTCTCGCTGGGTTGCGCCCTGCCGCCGCTGGCCGCCCTGGCGACGCTCAGCGACCTGCCAGCGGCATCCACCGCCCTGGGTCTCTCCGAGACGTTGCTGGGCGTGGTGGCGAGCGCCGTGCTCGTACTGTTTTCGGTGCTGGCCATTGGTATCTACCGTCGTCGGCTGCCGGAACAGCCTTACCCGGACAACCTGCTGGTCAAGGTCGGCCGCCGCACCTTGCGTCTGCCCGGGCGTCGCCTGACGTTCCTGCAATTGGTCATCACTGCCCTGGACGTAGCGGCGGCCGCGACCGTGCTCTATCTGCTGCTGCCAGAAGCACCGCCCTTTGGTGCCTTCCTCTTGGTTTACCTGCTGGCGCTGGCCGCCGGCGTGCTCAGCCATGTGCCGGGCGGTGTCGGGGTGTTCGAAGCCATTTTGCTGGCGGCGTTTTCCGACACCCTCGGTGCTGCGCCACTGGCGGCCGCCCTGCTGCTCTATCGCTTGATCTACGTGGTCCTGCCCTTACTGGTGGCCTGCCTGCTGTTGCTGATCAACGAAGGTCAGCGCCTGTTCCAGACACGCCAGACGTTGCGCGCGGCCTCAGGCCTGGCGGCTCCGATACTGGCGGTGCTGGTATTCCTGTCCGGTGTTGTCCTGCTCTTTTCCGGTGCCACCCCGGAAATCGACACCCGCCTGGAACACATCGGGTTTCTGATCCCCCATCGACTGGTCGATGCTTCGCACTTTGGCGCCAGCCTGGTCGGCGTTCTTTGCCTGTTACTGGCCCAGGGGCTGCGTCGCCGGCTCTCGGCCGCGTGGATGCTGACCACCATTCTGTTGCTGGTCGGCGCCCTGCTCTCACTGCTCAAAGGCTTCGACTGGGAGGAAGCCAGCCTGATGGTGCTGACGGCGAGCCTGCTCGGGGTATTCCGCCGCTCGTTCTATCGCCCCAGCCGCCTGACCGAAGTACCGTTCTCGCCGCTGTACCTGGTGGCCAGCCTGTGCGTGCTCGGTGCGTCGATCTGGTTGCTGCTGTTCGCCTATCAGGACGTTCCGTACAGCCACCAGCTCTGGTGGCAGTTCACCCTCGACGCCGATGCCCCCCGCGGCCTGCGTTCGCTGCTCGGTGCCGCAGTGCTGCTGGTGGTGGTGTCGCTGACCTGGCTGCTGCGCACCGCGCGTCCGGTCATTCACCTGCCGACGCCCGACGAACTGGAGCGCGCCAGCAAGATCCTCATGGCATCGGCCCAACCGGATGGCGGCCTGGCCCTGACCGGTGACAAGGCGCTGCTGTTTCACCCCAACGACGAGGCGTTCCTGATGTACGCCCGCCGTGGCCGCAGCCTGGTGGCGTTGTATGACCCGATCGGCCCGGGCCAGCAACGGGCGGAAATGATCTGGCAGTTCCGCGATCTGTGCGACATCCACCATGCCCGTCCCGTGTTCTATCAAGTGCGCGCAGAGAACCTGCCGTACTACATGGACATCGGCCTGACCGCGATCAAGCTCGGCGAAGAAGCCCGGGTCGACCTCAAGCGTTTTGATCTCGAAGCCAAGGGCAAAGAGATGAAAGACCTGCGCTACACCTGGAACCGAGGCACCCGTGACGGCCTGTCCCTGGAAATCCATGAGCCGGGCCACGCGCCGATGGATGAGCTCAAGGTGATTTCCGACGCCTGGCTGACCGGCAAGAACGTCCGGGAGAAAGGCTTTTCGCTGGGCCGCTTCAGCGATGACTACCTCAAGTATTTCCGCATCGCGGTGATACGCTTCGAAGGACGCCCGGTGGCGTTCGCCAACCTGCTCGAGACCTACGGCCATGACCTGGCCAGCCTCGACCTGATGCGCGCGCACCCGGATGCCCCGAAGCTGACCATGGAGTTCATGATGGTCGGCCTGATTCAACATTATAAAAACCATGGGTACGCGCGTTTCAGCCTGGGCATGGTGCCGTTGTCGGGGTTGCAACCCCGTCGCGGCGCGCCATTGACCCAGCGCCTGGGCTCGATGGTATTCCGCCGTGGTGAGCAGCTGTACAACTTCCAGGGCTTGCGCCGCTTCAAAGACAAGTTCCAGCCTGATTGGGAACCCCGTTATATGGCCGTGCCCGCCGGACTCGATCCGCTGGTTGCGCTGGCCGACACTGCTGCCCTGATCGCGGGTGGCTTGACCGGATTGGTGAAACGCTGATGATTCAACGCTCCTTGCGGTATGTATTGGGCACACTGGTGATTGTGGCCCTGGTTCTCGGTGGCGGTTACTGGTACCTGAAACGCCCGGCACCGGAACCGACCCTCGAATTGCTGACCCCGGCCGATGGTGCGGCGATGACCCGTGTCATCCCCGGTACCACGCCACGCGCCCAGGTACTGGTGGCTGTCAACGAAGACCAGAAACTCAGCGACAAGCAATTGATGACCCTCAGCCGCAGTGGCGCGGCGCAGATTGTCCAGGTGATCCTGCCCAAGGACTGCCTGCTGCAAAGCCGAGCCCTGCAATCGGGCCTGAGAGAACTGAAAGGCCCGGCGACCCTGGTCAGCGGCATCGGCCCGGGCGCCGTGCTGGCCTGGCGCTGGTTGTCCGAGCAGAAGAACGACAAGGCCCAGGCCGTCTCGGTGGACCTGGCCCTGGAAAAGCCCGGCTGTACGCACCTGCTACCGAAAAGCGCGGCCCACGGCCACTGGCTGGTGGCATGGAACGACAACCCGGACGACACCAGCGCCGGCTTCGTGCGCGACCAGGTCAATGCCGAAACCAGCATCAGCGACTACGACATCAACCTGCCACAAGTGCTGAACAACGAGTTGCGCAAGATCCTCGTCGGTGGTGACAAGGCCGCTGGCGGCCTGCAGATCCCGGTGGTCGAAGTGCCGGCAGGCCAGGCCAGGGACACCGTGACCCTGTTCCTGTCCGGTGACGGCGGCTGGCGCGATCTCGACCGCGACGTGGCGGGCGAGATGGCCAAGATCGGCTACCCGGTGGTCGGTATCGACACCCTGCGCTACTACTGGCAGCACAAGAGCCCGGAGCAAAGTGCGCTGGACCTGGCCGAACTGATGCAACACTACCGGCAGAAATGGGGCACCAAGCGCTTCATCCTGACCGGTTACTCGTTCGGCGCCGATGTCCTGCCAGCGATCTACAATCGTCTGGCCGAGTCGGAGCAGCAACGCGTCGACGCGATCATCCTCCTGGCCTTCGCCCGTACCGGCAGCTTCGAAATCGAAGTCGAAGGCTGGCTCGGCAACGCCGGCAAGGAAGCCGCCACCGGCCCGGAAATGGCCAAGCTGCCAGCCGCCAAAGTGGTGTGCATCTACGGTGAAGAGGAAACCGACGAAAGCGGCTGCACCGACAAGACTGCGGTGGGCGAAGCCATCAAGCTGCCTGGCGGCCATCACTTCGACGAGAACTACCCGGCGCTGGCCAAGCGTCTGGTGGATGTGATCGAGAAGCGGCAGGTGAAGGAAACGGCTGCTACAGAGTGATCTGACAGCCTGCAAAAAGCCCCCGCAGCCTTACGGTTGCGGGGGCTTTTTCATTCCAGCAGGCACCACACACCCCCTGTGGGAGCGAGCTTGCTCGCGATAGCGGTGGATCAGGCGACATCTCTGTTGAATGTGGCACCGCTATCGCGAGCAAGCTCGCTCCCACAAGGGTCATCACACCTTTAAGACTTTGCACTCCCCCATCAAAAAGCCCCCGCTGCCGCAATGGCAACGGGGGCTTTTTGTGGGTCGCTTACATCTCCACCTGCGTCCCCAGCTCAATCACCCGGTTCAGCGGCAGATTGAAGAAGCGCAAATTGCCGTTGGCGTTCTGCAACATAAACGCAAACAACCCTTCGCGCCAACGGGCCATGCCTTCGAGCTTGGAGGCGATGACCGTCTCGCGGCTGAGGAAGTAGGTGGTACGCATCGGGCTGAAATTCAGTTCATCGAGGTGGCACAGTTTCAGCGCCTGCGGTACGTCCGGCTCATCGATGAATCCGAAATGCAGGATTACGCGGAAGAAACCTTCGCCGTAGGAATCGACCTCGAAGCGCCGTTGTAGTGGCACCCGAGGGATGTCTTCGTACACCACCGTCAGCAACACCACTTGCTCGTGCAACACCTGGTTATGCAGCAGGTTGTGCAACAACGCGTGGGGCACGGCATCCGCCCGCGCTGTCAGGAACACGGCGGTGCCCTGAACTCGATGGGGCGGTTGTACGGCAATGCTGCTGATGAAGATCGGCAGCGGCAATCCACCCTCATCGATGCGCTCGACCAACAACTGCTTGCCGCGCTTCCAGGTAGTCATCAACACAAACAGCACAATACCGGCGATCACCGGGAAAGCCCCGCCCTGGACGATTTTCGGCACGTTGGCGGCAAAGTACAGGCCGTCCACCAGCAGGAAACCGAGCAGCACGGGAACGGCGAGAAGCGGTGGCCATTTCCACAACAGCAATATCACGGCCGACACCAGGATGGTGGTCATCAGCATGGTCCCGGTCACCGCCACACCGTAGGCCGAGGCCAGGGCACCGGAGGATTCGAAACCCAGCACCAGCAGCACCACACCGACCATCAGCGCCCAGTTCACCGCGCCGATGTAGATCTGACCCTGTTCGGCGCTGGAGGTGTGCCGGATGTGCATGCGCGGAATGTAACCGAGCTGGATCGCCTGACGGGTCAAGGAGAACGCGCCGGAAATCACCGCTTGCGAGGCAATCACCGTGGCCAGGGTCGACAGGCCGACCAGCGGGATCAATGCCCAGCTCGGTGCCAGCAGGTAGAACGGGTTACGGGCAGCTTCCGGGTCGCCGAGCAGTAAGGCGCCCTGACCGAAGTAGTTCAGCACCAGCGCCGGCAGCACCAGGATGAACCACGCACGGGCAATCGGCTTGCGACCGAAGTGGCCCATGTCCGCGTACAGCGCTTCGGCACCGGTCAATGCCAGTACTACAGCGCCGAGAATTGTCACGCCCATGCCCGGGTGGTCGATGAAGAAGCGCACGCCCCACACCGGATTCATTGCCTGCAATACTTCCGGGTGTTGAAGGATGCCGTAGACGCCCAACGCGCCCAACACCAAAAACCAGGCGACCATGATCGGCCCGAACAGAATGCCGATCCGTGCCGTGCCGTGACGCTGGATCAGAAACAGCGCGACCAGCACTACCAGCGACAGCGGCACGACCCAATGGTCGATGCCTTCGAAGGCCAGCCCCAGGCCTTCAATCGCCGACAGCACGGAGATCGCCGGGGTAATCATGCTGTCGCCATAAAACAACGCCGCGCCGATCAGCCCGCAGACCACCAGCAACATGCGCAATTTCGCGTGCCCCGCCGCCGCCCGCCGGGCCAGTGCGGTCAAGGCCATGATCCCGCCTTCGCCCTGGTTGTCGGCGCGCAGCACGAACATCATGTACTTGATCGACACAACCCAGATCAGCGACCAGAAGATCAGCGCCAGGATCCCCAGCACCCCGTCATGGTTGACCGGCACGCCATAGCCTCCGGAAAACACTTCTTTGAGGGTGTACAACGGACTGGTGCCGATATCGCCATAAACCACCCCGACTGCCGCGACCAGCATCCCGATCGGCTTCACCGCCGAATGCTCGGCGCCCGCAGTCTGACTACTTGCCTGACCCATCCACCACTCCTACTACCCAGACTCGGGCTTCTTTGAAAGAAGCACTATGCTTTGTCGTGCAGCATGCGCTGTTTTACTTCACGTTACAGACGTTTTGTTGACTGTAAAAAATCAGTAAAGCGTAACGGCGCGAAGCATAGCGCAGCACTCGTCGTATTTCCCTGCATAAAGCTGGTCAAGTGAACGACTCATCGCTAGAATTGCGCACTTTTTGATCAGAGGCGCAGTTCAAGCGCCCGTCCGTCGGTTTTGCCCTGCCCGGCAAGCGGCGTCACAAAATACCGAGGTTAGACATGTCCACCACTCCTGCGCCGGCCAATCCAAAGGTTGGCTTCGTATCCCTGGGTTGCCCCAAAGCACTGGTCGACTCCGAGCGCATCCTTACCCAGCTGCGCATGGAAGGCTATGACGTCGTGTCCACCTACCAGGACGCCGACGTCGTAGTGGTCAACACCTGCGGCTTCATCGATTCGGCCAAGGCCGAGTCCCTGGAAGTGATCGGCGAAGCCATCAAGGAAAACGGCAAGGTCATCGTGACCGGCTGCATGGGCGTCGAAGAAGGCAACATTCGCAACGTACATCCGAGCGTGCTGGCCGTGACCGGTCCGCAGCAGTACGAGCAAGTGGTCAACGCGGTGCACGAAGTCGTGCCGCCACGCCAGGACCACAACCCGCTGATCGACCTGGTGCCGCCGCAAGGCATCAAGCTGACCCCGCGCCACTACGCCTACCTGAAAATTTCCGAAGGCTGCAACCACAGCTGCAGCTTCTGCATCATCCCGTCGATGCGCGGCAAACTGGTCAGCCGTCCGGTCGGTGACGTGCTCGACGAGGCCCAGCGCCTGGTCAAGTCCGGTGTCAAAGAGCTGTTGGTGATCTCGCAAGACACCAGCGCCTATGGCGTCGACGTGAAATACCGCACCGGTTTCTGGAACGGCGCGCCGGTGAAAACCCGCATGACCGAACTCTGCGAAGCCCTGAGCACCCTCGGCGTCTGGGTTCGCCTGCACTACGTTTACCCGTACCCGCACGTTGACGAGCTGATCCCGCTGATGGCCGCCGGCAAGATCCTGCCGTACCTGGACATCCCGTTCCAGCACGCCAGCCCGAAAGTGCTGAAGTCGATGAAACGCCCGGCTTTCGAAGACAAGACCCTGGCACGGATCAAGAACTGGCGCGAAATCTGCCCGGACCTGATCATCCGTTCGACCTTCATCGTTGGCTTCCCGGGCGAAACCGAAGAAGACTTCCAGTACCTGCTGAACTGGCTGACTGAAGCCCAGCTCGACCGCGTCGGCTGCTTCCAGTACTCGCCGGTAGAAGGTGCACCGGCCAATGACCTGGACCTGGAAGTCGTCCCGGACGACGTCAAGCAGGACCGCTGGGAGCGCTTCATGGCGCACCAGCAGGCCATCAGCTCGGCGCGCCTGCAAATGCGCATCGGCCGTGAAATCGAAGTGCTGGTCGATGAAGTCGACGAGCAAGGCGCGGTCGGCCGCTGCTTCTTCGATGCTCCGGAAATCGATGGTAACGTATTCATCGACAACGGCAGCAACCTCAAGCCGGGCGACAAGGTCTGGTGCAAAGTGACCGACGCCGACGAATACGACCTGTGGGCTGAACAGATCTAAACGCAAAAAATACGCAAAGCCCCGCTCTCTTGACGAGATGCGGGGCTTTTTTACGGCTATCGTTTGAGATTGAACGGACTCACATCACTCACGCATCAGGGGCAGACAGGCATGCGTCAGCATTCGGTCATCCACACGCCGAAACTCGGCGACTACGAAGAATTGACCCGGGTCTGGGAGGCCTCGGTACGCGCTACCCACGACTTTCTGCCGGACAGCTACATCAAACTGCTGAGAAACCTGGTGCTGACCCGCTACCTCGACGCGGTGATGCTGATCTGCACCAAGGATTCGAACCAACGCATCACCGGGTTCGCCGGCGTCGCGGCCGGCAAGATCGAAATGCTCTTCATCGACCCCGACCATCGCGGCCAGGGCCTGGGCAAGAAATTGTTGCGCTATGCCCTGGAACACCTGAATGCCGACGAACTGGACGTCAACGAACAGAACCCGCAAGCCCTGGGCTTTTACTTCAAGCAGGGCTTCGAGGTCATCGGTCGCTCGGAAGTCGATGGCATGGGCCAGCCGTATCCATTGCTGCACATGCGTATGCGCCAAAATCAGCAACACTCCCAACATGGCTGACACAACACGGAACAACTGTAGGAGCTGGCTTGTCGGGTCGCCGCATCGCAGCGAAGACGTCGGCACATCCAGCATTGTTTTCACAGACACACTGCTCGCTGGCAAGCCAGCGCCTACAAAAAGCTCTACGGTGTAAATGGAACCGGGATTAACCGGCGCCAGGCAGGTACAATGCCTCCCCCCTTTTTGTTACGGCCCTGACATGACTGACCCGATTCGTCTCTCCAAACGCCTCATCGAACTCGTCGGCTGCTCCCGTCGGGAGGCTGAGCTGTTCATCGAGGGCGGCTGGGTCACCGTCGACGGCGAGGTCATCGACGAGCCGCAATTCAAGGTCGACACCCAGAAAGTCGAGCTTGATCCAGAAGCCAAGGCCACCGCGCCGGAACCGGTGACCCTGCTGCTCAATGTGCCCGCCGGCATGGACGCAGACACCGCCATGGCCACCCTCGGCGCCGAGACCTTGAGCGAAGAACACCGCTACGGCAAGCGACCGTTGCGAGGGCACTTCCTGCGCCTGACCGCCAGCACCGACCTGCAGGCCAACGCCAGCGGTCTGCTGGTGTTCACCCAGGACTGGAAAATCCTGCGCAAGCTCACCGCTGACTCCAGCAAGATCGAGCAAGAGTATGTGGTCGAGGTTGAAGGCGAGATGGTGGCTCACGGCCTCAACCGTTTGAACCACGGCCTGACCCACAAGGGCAAGGAGCTGCCGGCGGTCAAGGCCAGCTGGCAGAACGAAAACCGCCTGCGCTTTGCCATGAAGAACCCGCAACCGGGCATCATCGCCCAGCTGTGCCAGGCCGTCGGCCTGAAAGTCGTCGCCATCCGCCGCATCCGCATCGGCGGCGTGTCCATCGGCAAAGTGCCCGTGGGGCAATGGCGCTACTTGTCCGGCAAAGAGAAGTTCTAAGGCTCCCCGCGCCGCCACACCTTTCGGCGCTGCTGTTTTCGGCGGCGCCCATAGCTGAATTATCAGGACTGCACACATGATTCATAACGACGTACTGCGCAGCGTGCGCTACATGCTCGACATCAGCGACAAGAAAGTCATCGAGATCATCAAGCTCGGCGGCCTGAACGTGACCCTGCCGGACCTGCTGACCTACCTCGACAAAAAAGAAGAAGACGAGGAAGGCTTCGTACGCTGCCCGGACGAAGTCATGGCGCATTTCCTCGACGGTCTGGTGATCTTCAAGCGTGGCAAGGACGAAAGCCGTCCGCCGCAGCCGATCGAAGTGCCGGTGACCAACAACATCATCCTGAAAAAGCTGCGGGTGGCGTTCGAGCTGAAAGAGGACGACATGCACGCGATCCTCAAGGCCGCCGAGTTCCCGGTGTCCAAGCCTGAACTGAGCGCGTTGTTCCGCAAGTTCGGCCACACCAACTATCGCCCGTGCGGCGACCAGTTGCTGCGCAATTTCCTCAAGGGCCTGACCCTGCGCGTTCGCCTGTAGGAGCTGGCTTGCCAGCGAAGGTCGCAAACGATAACGCGTACTGACTGTATGAACGCGGTGTTCCCTCATCCTTCGCTGGCTAGTCGGAACGCCACATCGCAGTTCCCGCATGGCGCTATGCCCGCTCATTCCGCGCAAAAATAGTGGCTCCGCTGACCGCGGCTGACGACCAGGGTGTAAAGACCTCAGCTCTCAGGATTCGCCATGCATCCCTACTTTTCCCTGCAAGGCCGCACTGCTCTGATGACCGGTGGCACCCGCGGCACCGGTAAAATGATCGCCAAGGCCTATCTCGAGGCGGGCGCCTGGGCGAGCAGATCACTCATCTGGACATTCTGGTGAACAATGCCAGCACCACCTGGGGCGCACTGCTGGAGAGCTACCCTATCAAGGGGTAGCGGCGCTGGCGATCAGTTTGGCGAGTACTGCCGGGGTCTACATGACCGGGAATATCATTCCCCTGGATGGCGGATTCAGCCTTTAAAAGATCGCAGCCTGCGGCAGCTCCTACGCCGAACGAATTCCTCTGTAGGAGCTGCCGCAGGCTGCGATCTTTTGATCTTTGCGGCATCATGCCCTATCTAAATCCACCTCGACCTCAAACCATGACCTACAGCGTTTCCCCCATCGGCTTCGTGCGCTCCTGCTTCAAGGAGAAGTTCGCCATTCCGCGCCAGCCGCAACTGGCCCCGGCCGCCCGTGGCGTGCTGGAACTGGTGGCACCGTTCGATCAAGGGGACGCTGTACAGGGCCTGGAGCAGGTCAGCCATGTATGGCTGTTGTTCCTGTTCCACCAGGCCCTGGAAGAAAAGCCTCGCTTGAAGGTCCGCCCTCCTCGCCTCGGCGGCAACAAATCCATGGGCGTGTTCGCTACCCGCGCCACCCACCGTCCCAATGGCATCGGGCAGTCAGTGGTGAAACTGGACAAGGTCGAAGCCAACCGCTTGTGGATCTCGGGCATCGATCTGCTGGATGGCACGCCGATTCTCGATATCAAACCCTACGTGCCCTACGCCGACATCATCGACACAGCCACCAACAGCATCGCCAGCGCCGCGCCGCAGCTGATCCCCATACAGTGGACGGATACAGCGCTGAAACAGGCTCACGAGCATGCTCAGCGCCTGGAAGAGCCTTTGGTTGAGCTGATCGAGCAATGCCTGGCGCAAGATCCGCGCCCGGCCTATCAAACGCCGGCACCCGCGCGGGAATACGGCGCGCAGTTCTGGGATCTGGATGTGCGCTGGCACTATCCGACACCGGAGCTGATCCGCGTCCTGGAAGTCATTCCTGCAAAGGGCTGAACGCCGGAAACGAATAAGCCCGCATGACCTTCCCAAGTCATGCGGGCTTTTCAGATGCGCTGCAAATCTACTGTAGGAGCGAGCCTGCTCGCGAAAAACCTGAGGACGCCGCTGGGTATCAAGCTTCCCGCGTTATCGTTGACCTCCATCGCGAGCAGGCTCGCTCCTACAAGTGACCTACGGTCACTTCTCGACGAACGCTCGCTCGATCAGGTAATCACCCGGCTCGCGCATCCGCGGCGAAACCTTCAGGCCGAAGCTGTTCAGCACTTCGCTGGTCTCGTCGAGCATGCTCGGGCTGCCGCACAGCATGGCGCGGTCGTCCTGCGGGTTGATCGGTGGCAGGCCGATGTCGCTGAACAGCTTGCCGCTGCGCATCAGGTCGGTCAGGCGACCTTCGTTCTCGAACGGCTCGCGGGTCACGGTCGGGTAGTAGATCAACTTGTCACGCAGTGCTTCGCCGAAGAATTCGTTCTGCGGCAGGTGCTCGGTGATGAACTCGCGGTAAGCGACTTCGTTGACGTAACGCACGCCGTGGCACAGGATCACTTTCTCGAAACGCTCGTAGGTTTCCGGGTCCTGGATAACACTCATGAACGGCGCCAGACCGGTACCGGTGCTGAGCAGGTACAAATGTTTGCCAGGCTTCAAGTCATCCAGTACCAGCGTGCCGGTAGGCTTCTTGCTGATGATGATCTCGTCGCCTTCCTTCAGATGCTGCAACTGCGAAGTCAGCGGACCATCAGGCACCTTGATGCTGAAGAACTCGAGATGCTCTTCCCAGTTCGGGCTGGCAATCGAGTAAGCGCGCATAAGCGGGCGGCCGTTGGGCTGTTGCAGGCCGATCATCACGAACTGACCGTTCTCGAAGCGCAGGCCCGGATCACGGGTGCACTTGAAGCTGAACAGAGTGTCGTTCCAGTGGTGAACACTGAGGACACGCTCGTGGTTCATGTTGCTCATGTACGTGGGACTCCTGGAGATTTGTCTGCGCGTGTTCGGCGTGCTCTGCAAAGAAAGCCAGCTCTGCGCAATTGCATCGCATTCTAAAGGCAGAGACAATATCTGTTAAATGGATTATTAAGATAAGGGTTATCGGTTATATCGATATGCGATTTACTCTCCGTCAACTTCAAGTATTCGTCGCCGTCGCCCAGCAGGAAAGCGTATCCCGTGCCGCGGGCCTGCTCAACCTCTCGCAATCGGCGGCGAGCACCTCGATCACCGAGCTGGAGCGCCAGTGCAGCTGCCAGTTGTTCGACCGCGCCGGCAAACGCCTGAGCCTCAACGCGCTCGGCAAACAACTGTTGCCGCAAGCTGTCGCCCTGCTGGACCAGGCCAAGGAAATCGAAGATCTGCTCAACGGCAAGTCCGGTTTCGGCTCGCTGGCCGTGGGCGCGACCCTGACCATCGGCAATTACCTGGCCACCCTGCTGATCGGCAGCTTCATGCAGCGCCATCCGGAAAGCCAGGTGAAACTGCACGTGCAGAACACTGCCAATATCGTGCAACAAGTGGCCCACTATGAAATTGATCTGGGTCTAATCGAAGGCGACTGCAGCCACCCGGACATCGAAGTACAAAGCTGGGTCGAGGACGAACTGGTGGTGTTTTGCGCCCCTCAGCATCCGCTGGCCAAGCGCGGCACGGCCACCATGGATGAGTTGAGTCACGAAGCCTGGATCTTGCGCGAACAAGGCTCAGGCACGCGGTTGACCTTCGATCAAGCCATGCGCCATCACCGCACTTCATTAAACATTCGCCTGGAGCTCGAGCACACCGAAGCGATCAAGCGCGCGGTGGAGTCAGGTTTGGGGATTGGCTGCATTTCCAGGCTGGCTTTGCGCGACGCATTCCGCCGCGGCAGCCTGGTGCCTGTCGAGACGCCGGATCTGGATCTGGCGCGACAGTTTTATTTCATCTGGCATAAACAGAAGTATCAGACCTCGGCGATGCGCGAGTTCCTCGATCTGTGCCGCGCCTTCACCGCCGGGGTTCAGCGCAGCGACGAGATCGTGCTGCCGACGATCGCTTAGAGCAGAATTACCGCCCACACCAGGGCAATCATGCTCAATGCCACGAACTGGGCGGCACTGCCCATGTCCTTGGCATTCTTGGACAGCGGGTGCCGCTCAAGGGAAATGCGGTCGATGGCCGCTTCCACTGCCGAGTTGAGCAACTCGACGATCAACGCCAGCAGGCATACCGCGATCAACAACGCCCGTTCGACCCGGCTGACATTCAGGAAGAACGAAAGGGGAATCAGGATGACGTTGAGCAATACCAATTGCCGAAAGGCGGCTTCACCGGTGAAGGCTGCGCGCAGGCCGTCCAGCGAATAACTGGAGGCATTGAGAATACGTTTCAGACCGGTCTGGCCTTTGAAAGGTGACATAGAGTGGGCAACTTACAAAAAAGAAGTAGGAAAGCTAGATCAACCAAAGTCAAAAAAGCGTGAAGTTGCCAGCCTTTAATGGCTGGAAATTGACTCAAGTTGTTGCAAGAGCAGCGCGGCCTGGGTCCGGGTCCGCACATTCAGTTTACGGAAAATCGCGGTGACATGCGCCTTGATCGTCGCCTCGGAAACACTCAGCTCGTAGGCGATCTGCTTGTTCAGCAAGCCTTCGCAGACCATGGTCAGCACCCGGAATTGCTGCGGCGTCAGGCTGGCAAGGCCTTCGCTGGCCGCCTTGGCTTCATCCGAGACGCTGACCGCTTCGAACGCCTGCGGCGGCCAGAACACGTCGCCATCGAGAACCGCACGCACGGCTTTCTGGATCACACTCAAGTCGCTGGATTTGGGAATGAAGCCACTGGCGCCGAACTCACGAGACTTGACCATGATGGTCGGCTCTTCCTGGGCCGAAACCATGACTACTGGAATCTGCGGATACTGACCGCGCAGCAGGACCAGTCCGGAAAAACCGTAGGCTCCCGGCATATTCAGGTCCAGCAGCACCAGATCCCAATCGGATTTTTCCGTCAGGCGCACTTCCAGTTCGGCGATGCTCGCCACTTCCACCAGACGGACATCCGGGCCAAGGCTCAGGGTCAGCGCTTGGTGCAAGGCACTACGAAAAAGTGGGTGGTCATCGGCAATCAGGATTTCGTATGTGGCCATTTTTCAAATGATCCTGTTTTTCATGGGACGCCCGATGCATTCGGGCTTCGCCAGAGCAACTCAAGGTACAGCCACGGAGCCGCACCAACAAAGCACGCTCAACGCAAAAAACGACGTTGCAAACTCTGGCCGCACCCAGATCGGCGCCAAGCATGCCCAGCGAAGCCGGGGTGGTCAAGCAGCATGGCCGGTACACGTTATTGCAGTATGCGCAACAATCAGCCCATCAACGGAGTGACCGGCTGCACATAGGGCATCAACTCGGCGTGCGCCGGGGTCGAAACGTTCATGTCCAACTGATGTTTGGCGTCGAGGTAATGCTGGCTGAACACATCAAAATAGGCATCCAGCGCCGAAGCTGCGGTTACATCGCCTGCAAGGTCGAGGCACAGCGCCGCCACTTCCGCCGTGCACAGATGCTCGCTGCGAGTCGAGCGGCGCAACCGGTAGCGGGAGAGTTTCTCCGGCAGCAGGCTGAGGATCGGCAATCGATCGAAATAGGGGCTCTTGCGAAAGATCTTCCGCGCTTCGGTCCAGGTCGCATCCAACAGAATGAACAATGGACGCTTGGTGCTATCGACATCCACGCTGTTTGTCACACGCTCGGGCTCGACGTACTCACCCGGAAACACCAGGTAAGGCTGCCATTGCGGGTCGGACAACAGCGCCAGCAACTTTGGATCGACCTCGGTACGGGACCAGATGAAGGCATGGTTGTCAGTTACCACGTCGGCGATCAGCCAACCGGTGTTGCTCGGCTTGAACACTTCCTTGTTGGTCATGATCAGGCACACGCCGGAGCGGGTAGCGACCTGCGGACGCCATGCACACAGGCAGTGACTCTCGATCACCCGGCAGTCGCGGCAACGCGGCGCGCGCCAGCCGCGGGCCTGAATCGGCTTGATGCCCTCCTCCTCGCGCTGATCGCGCAAGCGGGCTACGGCATTCAAGGCAAAGCGCGCGGGGGCATGACTCATAGCGGGCAACGCCCACAGAGAAGGGAAATCGACACGAAAAACACTCGACAGGGTGAAAAGTGCCAGCAGTTTACCAGACCGCCCGGCGCAAGCCTGTACCGTCCAGCCCGCCTCCCCTATAATTCGCCGCCACTGAACGCACAGCCACGTGACGGGTCCAACCCCCATCACTGAACCAGGAGAGTTTCATGCTGCGCCTTATCGTTCCTACCGCGGCCATTTTGCTGGCGTCGTCCTTCAATGCTCAGGCTGCGTCCCTGAAAGACACGGAACTGAACAAAATGCTGCAAAACGTCGCCACCCAGAGCAGCGTCGGCACTCCACGAGCGATCAACGAAGACATACTCGATCAAGGCTACACCGTTGAAGGCAAACAGCTGATCAACCATCTGAGCGTGCAGAGCAGCCACGCCGACAAGATGCGTGCAGACCCGAAAGCGGTGTACTTCCAGTTGGGCGCTTCTGTCTGCAGAAACGAAGGGTTTCGCAAGCTGATGGCCAAGGGGGCGATCATGCGTTACGACTTCACCGAGGTGAAGACCAACCGCCCGGTCGGCTCCGCAAGCTTCCAGGAGTCGGATTGCCTGCAACCGGCCAAGAAGAAAAAGTAATCACCGGGAATTGGCGCGCCGTTGTTCATCTTCGGCGCGCAATTCCGCCAGCAGCGCCTGCAAGTAATGCGAACGGCGTTCGCCACCGCGCAAACGCCGGCAGCACTCCTCTTCGAGACTCAAATGATGGGTCTCGGCTGATGACTTCAGCAATCGATACAGTTGCGTATCGATCTCCAGAACGACTCTGGTCATGGTTTCCCGCCTCCCTGCACTTCACTCATGTTTGAGCGATAAATCCTTGAACCGCTTGTACCGTGCGCCCTGTCGTTGACGCAAAGTTGTCGTGTGACACCTGTAACTTAGTAAATCAGAGTGCCGCACATGCGACGTACGTTCAGACGAGCGGTGAAAGCACCTTGCAAATCGTCAATAAGCGGTTGCCAGGAAAGACTTTGTGGCGCAATGATCAAGACAGCGCAAATCACTGTGAAGGTCTAGATTTCAGGGTATCCACGTTCACTTTTTCAGGCTGGAAAGGGGCTGGCCGTCGCTTGTCGTGTTGTGCGAACGTTTCTTTCATCCAAGGGAAAAACAGAGCCTGTTTGGATGATCCGATACCTTTCGGGTCAAGTAGATCGCCCAGGCATGGGCCTGGGCAGACAGCGACACATGAAGTGTCGTGGCACCGACTTACGTTGTCGGGCCGAGGGTTCTGTGCAGAAGGAGAAGTTGAATGCCTTACCAACCGAATGACCTCCTGAGCCGTCATTTTGAAGAAAGCGGCCATGACCTCATCAGCAAGGTCGAAGAACAGCTCAAGCTGATTTCACCCAACAGCCCGAACACCCCGATCTACCGCGACATGATCCTGACCGTGCTGCGCATGGCCCAGGAAGACCACAACCGCTGGAATGCCAAAATCACCCTGCAAGCCCTGCGCGAACTGGAACAGGCTTTCCGCGTACTCGAACAATTCAAGGGGCGACGCAAAGTCACCGTTTTCGGCTCGGCCCGCACCCCCACCGAACATCCGCTCTACAGCATGGCCCGGGAGCTCGGCGCTGCGCTGGCGCGCTCGGACATGATGGTCATTACCGGCGCTGGTGGCGGCATCATGGCCGCCGCCCATGATGGCGCTGGCCTGACACACAGCCTGGGGTTCAACATCACGCTGCCCTTCGAACAACATGCCAACCCCACTGTCGACGGCACGACCAACCTGCTGCCCTTCCATTTCTTCTTCACCCGCAAATTGTTCTTCGTCAAGGAAGCCGACGCCCTGGTGCTGTGCCCCGGCGGCTTCGGTACGCTGGATGAGGCGCTGGAAGTGCTGACGTTGATCCAGACCGGCAAGAGTCCATTGGTGCCAGTGGTGCTACTGGACACGCCGGGCGGCAAATTCTGGCAAGGCGCACTGGACTTCATTCACCAGCAACTGGAGGAAAACCACTACATCCTGCCCACTGACATGAAGCTGGTGAAACTGGTCTACAACGTCGAAGAAGCGGTAGAGCACATCAACCAGTTCTACAGCAACTTCCACTCCAGTCGCTGGCTCAAGCATCAGTTCCTGATTCGCATGAATCACACACTCAGCGACCACGCACTCGAACACATGCAGGAGGCTTTCGCCGACCTGTGCCTGAGCGATCACTTCCATCAGCATGCTTACAGTGGTGAAGAACACAACGAAGCCGAGTTCAGCCATCTGGCGCGGCTGGTCTTCAACTTCAACGCCCGCAATCATGGTCGTCTGCGCGAACTTGTGGACTACATCAACCTGCCGGAAAACTGGGCACAATCAAAACCCCAGGTACAACAACGCACGCGGGAGCCGTCAAAGGTTTCCTGAGGCATAAAAAACGGCCCGCTATCGAAATAGCGGGCCGTTTCAGTTCAATCATCCATCCCTCGACCGCTGAACAGGCGATTGATCATTTCCATGGAGTATCCCCGATACGCCAGGAACCGGCCTTGTTTGGCTCGCTCCCGGACGTCCGTCGGCAATTGCCCGGAGAACTTGCGCCGCCAGGTATCGGCCAGTTGCTCCTGCCAGTCGATACCGCTCTCACGCAGGGCGAGTTCAATATCGGTGCGCTGCAGGCCGCGCTGGCCCAGCTCTTCACGAATGCGCAAAGGGCCATAACCGGAACGGGCGCGGTAGGAAACGAAACTTTCGAGGTAACGGGCTTCGGACAACAACCCCTCTTCTGTCAACCGGTCGAGTGCTGTTTCGATCATTTCAGGGAGGGCGCCGCGCTGACGCAGTTTACGCGTCAGCTCGACACGACCGTGCTCGCGTCGTGCGAGCAGGTCCATTGCGGTTCGCCGCACCGCGACGAGTGTATCGAGTACGGCGGTCATCGCTTCGATCAGATATCAGCGTCAGCCAGGTCGACTTCGGTCTCTTTGACCGCAGAAGCTTTGGCGTCTGCTACCGATGCAGGCGACAACAGCTTGTCACGCAGTTGCTTCTCCAGCTTTGCCGCGACTTCCGGGTTGTCTGCCAGGAACTTGGCCGAGTTGGCCTTGCCCTGACCGATCTTGGTGCCTTCATAGGCATACCAGGCACCGGACTTCTCGACGAAACCGTGCAGAACACCCAGGTCGATCATCTCACCGTTGAGGTAGATGCCCTTGCCGTAAAGAATCTGGAACTCGGCCTGACGGAACGGCGAAGCCACTTTGTTCTTCACAACCTTGACGCGGGTTTCGCTACCGACGACTTCATCACCTTCTTTCACCGCGCCAGTGCGGCGGATGTCCAGGCGAACCGATGCGTAGAACTTCAGCGCGTTACCACCGGTGGTGGTTTCCGGGCTACCGAACATCACGCCGATTTTCATACGGATCTGGTTGATGAAGATCACCAGGCAGTTGGCGTTCTTGATGTTACCGGTGATTTTACGCAGCGCCTGGGACATCAGACGGGCTTGCAGGCCCACGTGCATGTCACCCATTTCGCCTTCGATTTCAGCCTTTGGCACCAGGGCGGCCACGGAGTCGACGATGATCACGTCAACCGCGTTGGAACGCACCAGCATGTCGGTGATTTCCAGAGCCTGTTCACCGGTGTCCGGCTGGGAAACCAGCAGGTCGTCGACGTTGACGCCCAGCTTGCCGGCGTACTCAGGGTCGAGGGCGTGTTCGGCGTCGACAAATGCGCAGGTCGCGCCGGCTTTTTGAGCCTGGGCGATCACGGACAAGGTCAGCGTGGTTTTACCGGAAGATTCAGGACCGTAGATTTCAACAATACGGCCTTTTGGCAGACCGCCGATGCCGAGAGCAATGTCCAGACCCAGAGAGCCCGTGGAGATGGCCGGGATCGCCTGACGGTCCTGATCGCCCATACGCATTACGGCACCCTTGCCGAATTGACGTTCGATCTGACCCAGGGCCGCAGCCAAGGCTTTCTTCTTGTTGTCGTCCATTAAAGTCCTCACGTAATCAATAAGGCCTGACGGCCAACACCTGTATAAGTAGCCAGTATTATTCCACAGCGATTCCGGATCGCCTACCCCTGATTTGAGATTTCTGCCGCGGCATACCGCAGCAGCCCCTCTAGCGCGGCCTTCACCGTTTGTCGGCGGACGTCATCGCGATTACCCGGGAAGTGCTGCCGCTCACAGAACACCTGGTCTCCGATGCCCCAGGCCAGCCATACCGTGCCAACCGGCTTGTTCGCCGTTCCACCATCCGGACCGGCGATGCCACTGACCGCGACGGAGAAATACGCGCTGTTTTTCTTCTGCGCCCCCCGGACCATGGCCTCGACCACCTCGCGGCTGACCGCGCCCACGGTGGTGAACAACTCCACCGGGACATCCAGTTGCAGGGTTTTCTGCCGGTTGGAGTAGGTGACATAACCGGCCTCGAACCAGGCCGAACTCCCGGGGATACGGGTAATAGCCTCGGCGATGCCTCCGCCGGTGCAGGACTCCGCCGTGGTGACGTGGGCATTGAGAACCTGCAAGCGTCTGCCGAGTTCGGCGGCGAGCTGGGTGATTTCGTTCACGGTCATCTCCTGATCGGGCGGGATGAGGTTAACCGTACACGAGCAGACCGCACTTGCAAGCGACAGGGCCGATCAAAATGTAAGGAATCAGAGGCTCTGGAAAGGGACTGTCGGAGAATCAATCTTCCACGTCGCCGGGCGGAACATGTCCGCCCCCCATACGCTTGGCCACCCAACGCTCATACAACCCTAGAACCACTTCTGTCCCGGCCATCGCCGCTAAACAGCCACCCGCACAGGCAGCCCAGATGGAAACATTGGCGGCGTGCAGCAGCATGATGACCGAGGCGCCGCAGATCATGCTGGAGCCGGACCGCAGGCTCAGGCGCCGGACAAGGGGCCAGCCACGAACGCCCTCTTTGTCGGCACGCCACATTTCACCGGTAACGCCACCAAGTATTGGCAGGCTGATGACCAGCCACAGAGGCATGTCCAGCAACGCATATTGCTCAGCGGTCATTTCATGCTTCCTTGAGTGAACGGTCACACCGCGTTCTTGAATAGACAGGCACCAGATTATGCATTGATGCATAGTCAGTCAATGCATCAACGCATTGAAAATGTGATCCAATGCTTTCAGCACGCAAAAAAAACCCGCTCGGGAAGCGGGCTTTATCTGGACGCCGGGAGTGTCAGCGGGCGTACATGCCCCACCAGAAGACATGCCCCAGGATAACAATCGGCTCCTCCTGCACTTCCTGAAAGGTGTAATCTTCGTCCGGATGCTCATCACGATTGAAGCTGCGCAAGCGAATCCCGGACGGCAGGCGATACAGCTGCTTCACCCGCAATTGACCGTTGTGATTGATTGCATAAAGGTCGCCGTCAACGATATCGCCAATGCCGCACTTGCCGGCATTGACCCCGACCGTGGCGCCGTCGCGCAGTACCGGCAACATGCTGTTGCCCCGTACTGTCACGCATTTTGCCTGGTCGAACTGCACACCGTTATGGCGCAGGCTTCGCTTGCCAAAGCGCAGGCTAGAGCGCTCGCTCTCTTCGATGACGAATCTTCCTGATCCCGCGGCCAATTCAACCTCGCGAAGAAAGGGGACCGACACCTCGTCGTCATCGACAGGGGTATCGTCATCCCACAGACTTATATCCTTGAGTTCCGAATGCACTGGAGCGCGCCCGGCATTTGCGGCAGACGAGACGTCCGCGCGGCCACGCAACTGGTCGGTACTCAAGGAGAAATACTCGGCGATCTTCGAAATATGTTTGTCCGAAGGATCGACGATCTTCCCGCTGAGAATGCGCGAGAGCGTGGATTGAGGCACGCCGGTTCGACGGTGAAGCTCCGTGGGGGAGATCCCGTGCTGATCGAGCAATGCTCTTAATACGGTAGATACGTTGCGTTTTTGCATAACGCGCATAGTGCTTGCTCTTCTCGAAGAAGACAATGCCGATTTGCATAAGTCATGCATATCCAGATTTTAAATGGCAAAGGAAGTCACCCGGCCGTGATGCCTGCGTCGGGTAGACCGCCCATGGTAACCTTGCGCCCATCGCGGAAAAGCCCGGCCGTTGCCCCGCTTTTGCCCCATCTCTTTCAACGAGCTTCCTGACAATCCGATGAATAAAGCCGTCTCCGACCTGTCCTCCCACACCCCGATGATGCAGCAGTACTGGCGCCTGAAAAACCAGCACCCGGACCAGCTGATGTTCTACCGCATGGGCGACTTCTACGAGATCTTCTATGAAGACGCGAAGAAGGCCGCCAAGTTGCTGGACATCACCCTGACGGCCCGCGGGCAGTCGGCTGGCCAGGCGATTCCGATGTGCGGAATTCCTTACCACGCTGCTGAGGGTTACCTGGCAAAACTGGTGAAGCTTGGCGAATCGGTGGTGATCTGCGAGCAGGTCGGCGACCCGGCCACCAGCAAAGGGCCGGTGGAGCGGCAGGTGGTGCGCATCATCACGCCGGGGACGGTGAGTGACGAGGCGCTGCTCGACGAGCGTCGGGACAACCTGATCGCCGCCGTCCTGGGCGATGAGCGCCTGTTCGGCCTGGCGGTGCTGGACATCACCAGCGGCAACTTCAGCGTGCTGGAAATCAAGGGTTGGGAAAACCTGCTGGCAGAACTGGAGCGGGTCAACCCGGTGGAACTGCTGATCCCGGATGACTGGCCCAAGGACTTGCCGGCGGAAAAACGCCGCGGCGTGCGTCGCCGTGCCCCCTGGGATTTCGAGCGCGATTCGGCGCTCAAAAGCCTGTGCCAGCAATTCTCGACCCAGGATCTCAAAGGCTTTGGCTGCGAAAACCTGACCCTGGCCATCGGCGCCGCCGGTTGTCTGCTGGCCTACGCCAAGGAAACCCAGCGCACCGCCCTGCCCCATTTGCGCAGCCTGCGTCATGAGCGCCTGGACGACACCGTGGTGCTCGATGGCGCCAGCCGTCGCAACCTGGAGCTCGACACCAACCTGGCCGGCGGCCGCGACAACACCCTGCAATCGGTGGTGGACCGTTGCCAGACCGCCATGGGCAGTCGACTGCTGACCCGCTGGCTGAATCGCCCGTTACGCGATTTGACGGTGCTGTTGGCGCGTCAGACCTCGATCACTTGCCTGCTCGACGGTTACCGCTTCGAAAGACTGCAACCGCAACTCAAGGAAATCGGTGACATCGAGCGGATTCTTGCGCGGATCGGTCTGCGCAATGCCCGCCCGCGCGACCTCGCCCGTTTGCGTGACGCCCTCGGCGCACTGCCCGAACTGCAAGTGGCAATGACGGAGCTCGAAGCCCCGCACCTCCAGCAACTCGCGACCATCACCAGCACCTACCCGGAACTGGCGGCACTCCTGGAAAAAGCCATCATCGACAACCCGCCCGCAGTCATTCGTGACGGCGGCGTGCTGAAAACCGGCTACGACAGCGAACTCGACGAACTGCAGTCGCTCAGCGAAAACGCCGGGCAATTCCTGATCGACCTCGAGGCACGGGAAAAGGCCCGCACCGGCCTGTCGCACCTGAAGGTCGGTTACAACCGCATCCACGGTTACTTCATCGAGTTGCCAAGCAAGCAGGCAGAATCGGCACCTGCCGACTATATTCGCCGCCAGACGCTCAAAGGTGCCGAGCGCTTCATTACACCGGAACTCAAAGCGTTCGAAGACAAGGCATTGTCGGCCAAGAGCCGTGCCCTGGCCCGCGAGAAGATGCTGTACGAAGCACTCCTCGAAGACCTGATCGCCCAGCTGCCACCCTTGCAGGACACCGCCGGCGCCCTGGCCGAGCTGGACGTGTTGAGCAACCTGGCCGAGCGTGCGCTGAACCTCGACCTGAACTGCCCGCGCTTCGTCAGCGAACCGTGCATGCGCATCAGCCAGGGTCGTCACCCGGTGGTCGAACAAGTGCTGACCACGCCGTTCGTGGCCAACGACCTGAGCCTGGACGACAACACCCGCATGCTGGTGATCACCGGTCCGAACATGGGCGGTAAATCCACCTACATGCGTCAGACCGCCTTGATTGTGCTCCTGGCGCATATCGGCAGCTTCGTGCCAGCGGCCAGTTGCGAACTGTCGCTGGTCGACCGCATCTTCACCCGGATCGGCTCTAGCGATGACCTGGCCGGCGGGCGTTCGACCTTCATGGTGGAAATGAGCGAAACCGCGAACATTCTGCACAACGCCACCGAGCGCAGCCTGGTTCTGATGGACGAAGTCGGGCGCGGCACCAGCACCTTCGACGGTCTTTCCCTGGCATGGGCGGCGGCCGAACGCCTGGCGCATCTGCGTGCCTACACGCTGTTCGCCACCCACTACTTTGAACTGACCGTCCTGCCGGAAGCCCAGCCACTGGTGGCCAACGTGCACCTCAATGCCACCGAGCACAATGAACGCATCGTGTTCCTGCACCACGTTCTGCCCGGGCCGGCCAGTCAGAGTTATGGCCTGGCCGTTGCGCAGCTGGCGGGCGTACCGAGTGAAGTCATCACCCGTGCTCGCGAGCACTTGAGCCGCCTGGAAGACACCGCCCTGCCCCATGAAGCACCGGCACCGGCCAAAGGCAAACCGGCGGCACCGCAGCAAAGCGACCTGTTTGCCAGCCTGCCGCATCCGGTGCTGGATGACCTGGCCAAGCTCGACCTGGACGACATGACGCCACGTCGTGCTCTCGAAATGCTCTATACACTTAAGACACGGATCTAACGCAGCGGCTTGCAAGCTGTTAGAATCTCGCGCGGTTTGGGATGCTGCTGGCTAATAGCCTGGCTAGCAGACTATCGCTCCCGAACCTGGCGACCCCTACGAGAAGGGGCGCAGCAAGCCGCACCTGAGGAGAAAATTAGAAATGACCTTCGTCGTCACCGACAACTGCATCAAGTGCAAGTACACCGACTGCGTAGAAGTCTGTCCGGTGGACTGCTTTTACGAAGGCCCGAATTTCCTGGTGATCCACCCGGATGAGTGCATCGATTGCGCGCTGTGCGAACCTGAATGCCCTGCCGTGGCTATCTTCTCCGAAGATGAGGTTCCGGCCGGCATGGAAAACTTCATCGAGCTGAACGCTGAGTTGGCCGATATCTGGCCGAACATCACCGAGAAGAAAGAATCGTTGCCTGATGCAGAAGAGTTTGATCGCGTCATCAACAAATCTGTTGGCAACAAGCTCAAAGACCTCGAACGCTGATTACCCCCGCGTTCCTGTAAAAGGCCCCAAAAGGGCCTTTTTGCTTTTTTTCAGGCAAAAAAAGGGGCGGTTTGACCCGCCCACATTTTTTCCCTATTCCCTGTGTTCCTTTTCATCGTCCTGATGAATCGCGTCCTGCGATATCCATATCCCTCATCCTTGAAGGACGTGTCTGTCCGTCGACACAACCTGAATACTAGAGCTTTCCCCTGCGGGATCAATCGCCCCTTGGCGCGAACCCCAACTGTCACACATCATTAATAATAAAAAATAGTTATATAAATCAAAAAGATAGAGGCAAATAGCGCTCAACATAGGCGACTGCCAGAGTGTAAAAATAACGAACACTTACGCAAGAGTAAGCCAAGGCTTACAGCACGAAACCAAAATCCCGAGGGGATTCGATCCCCAGACCAGACAATAAAAAACCCCGAGCCGGTCGGGGTTTTTCATGCCATCGCAGTGAGCGCCTTATTGGAACAGCGACTCGCTCGACAGACCATTTTTTTCCAGGATCTCGCGCAGCCGCTTCAAGCCTTCCACCTGAATCTGTCTGACCCGTTCCCGGGTCAGGCCGATCTCCAGGCCCACATCTTCAAGGGTGCTGCTTTCATGACCGCGCAGGCCGAAGCGGCGTACTACCACTTCGCGTTGCTTGTCGGTCAGCTCCGAGAGCCATTGATCGATGCTCTGGGACAGGTCGTCGTCCTGCAACAGTTCGCATGGATCGGTTGGACGGTCGTCAGTCAGGGTATCAAGCAGGGTTTTATCCGAGTCCGGACCCAGCGAGACGTCGACCGAAGAAACCCGTTCGTTAAGGCCGAGCATACGCTTGACCTCTCCCACCGGCTTTTCCAGCAGGTTGGCGATTTCTTCGGGTGAGGGTTCATGGTCGAGTTTTTGCGTCAGCTCCCGCGCGGCCCGCAGGTACACATTCAGCTCTTTGACCACATGGATCGGCAACCGGATGGTCCGGGTCTGATTCATGATTGCGCGTTCGATGGTCTGGCGAATCCACCAGGTCGCGTAGGTCGAGAAGCGGAAACCGCGTTCCGGATCGAACTTCTCCACCGCCCGGATCAAGCCGAGGTTGCCCTCTTCGATCAGGTCCAGCAGCGACAACCCACGATTGACGTAGCGTCGGGCGATTTTCACCACCAGCCGCAGGTTACTTTCAATCATGCGTTTGCGCCCGGCCGGATCGCCACTTTGCGACAGGCGCGCAAAATGAACTTCTTCTTCGGGTGACAGCAGGGGAGAGAAACCAATTTCATTGAGATACAGCTGCGTGGCATCAAGTGCCCGCGTGTAGTCAATGTACTTGTGTTGTTTCAACGATGCGGAGTGTTTGGATTTGGCACGAACGGAAGGTGGAGCCGCCCCTTCATCATTCGACATCGGATCCATATCGATGCTGCTCTCCATCAGGAGAACCTCATCGTCGATGTCAAACTCCGGCACTTCTTTACTGAGAGCCATTGTTATAGTCCTTTGGTGAGTTCGACCTCAAGCTCAAGCGGCGCCTTTCTCCCTGGCAACGCTGGAGCCTGTCCCCTCTACGCGACGGAACAGGCTGGTAAGCGATCAACGACGTGGCAGGAATTGCAGCGGATCTACAGGTTTACCCTGGCGGCGAATCTCAAAATGCAGTTTCACCCGGTCTGTACCCGTTGACCCCATTTCGGCAATTGTCTGTCCGACCTTGACCTGCTGCCCCTCCCGAACCAACAGCCTGCGGTTATGTCCGTAGGCACTGACGTAGGTTTCACTGTGTTTGATGATCACTAATTCGCCGTAGCCCCTTAAGCCACTCCCGGCATACACCACCGTCCCATCAGACGCAGCTAAAACAGGCTGTCCCAAATCTCCGGCGATATCAATTCCTTTATTCAAACTACCGTTTGAAGAGAATTTCCCGATAAGAATGCCATTAGATGGCCATCCCCAGCCGGTCGGGGCTGGTCCGGGAGGGGGCAATGGAGCGGGTGCAGGCTTGTTCGCGACGGACGGTACAACCGTCGTTGTACTGGTGGTCGTACCGTTTGCCGAGCGACGGATGACCGTGGTTTTACTCGACGACGAAGGTGTTGAACTGGACGAACTGACCACCGCCGTCGACGTTGAATCAGTGCGACCATCAAAGCGAATCGTCTGACCCGGATGGATGGTGTAGGGCGCAGGAATGTTATTGCGTGCCGCCAGGGCCTTGTAGTCCCAGCCGTAACGAAAGGCGATGGAGAACAGGGTGTCCTTGGGCCGAACGACGTATTGTCCGGTGGTCACGACCGGTCGCTGTGGCGCGGCATTGTTGCGGTCCACGACACGAACATCGCTGGATTTGTTGCTGGAACAACCGACCAGCAAGGTGCTCAAGACAAGGCCAGTCACCAGGCGCTGAAAGCTCGTTTTACTCATTCGCTGCGCAATGACTGTGAGACTCACCCGCCGCTCCCTCTGTGGTGGCTGAAAATGTGAAATGCCGGAGTCCGGCAATGAACTGTCGCAAGTATAACGGGCCGTGCACGCTTTACCTTTAATGTAGCGAATCGGTGTCGCGCACACGTTTGCTGCCTGACGATGAATCCCGTTTAACCGCACGATGCCGCTGTAAGACAAAGGCAATCGCAGAGAATTCAGCGTGCCGAAACAAATGCTCAGGCCAGTGGCCCATTGAGCAATGGCACGAAGCGTACAGCCCCCAGAACATGCCTGGAAAAACCCTGTTCCTCGCGAATGATCAGCATCAATTGCTGGACTTCTCCGGACCCGACAGGGATCACCATTCGGCCTCCCGGTGCCAACTGGTCAAGCAATGCCTGGGGCACATCGGTCGCCACTGCAGTGACGATAATCCCGTTGTACGGCGCCAGTGCCGGCCAGCCCTCCCAGCCATCGCCCCAGCGGAACACCACGTTGCGCAGGTTCAGTTCGACCAGACGTTCCTTCGCACGATCCTGCAAAACCTTGATGCGCTCGACCGAGAACACACGCTCTACAAGTTGCGACAGCACCGCCGTCTGATAACCCGAGCCGGTGCCGATCTCCAGCACCTTGTCGAGGGGACCTGCCTCCAGCAGCAGCTCGCTCATGCGCGCCACCATATATGGCTGGGAGATAGTCTGGTTATTGCCGATCGGCAGCGCTGTGTCTTCATAAGCACGATGCGCCAGCGCTTCGTCGACGAACAGGTGGCGCGGGGTCCGGCGAATGACCTCCAGCACCCTGGCGTTGGAGATACCTTCTTCGTACAGGCGCTGGATGAGCCGCTCCCGGGTTCGCTGGGAGGTCATGCCGATGCCGCGACGCAGCATATCGTCTTGTTCGCGACCCATCAGCGCAGTCCCTCCAGCCAGCCATCCAGACTTCTGAAGGCATCATTGAACGTGCGATCCAGTTGCAGCGGCGTGATCGAAACATAACCCTGCATCACTGCATGGAAATCGGTACCCGGGCCACCGTCTTCGGCATCCCCGGCCGCCGCGATCCAGTAACCGGACTTGCCCCGCGGATCCACCACTTTCATTGGTGCCGCGGCACGGGCGCGATGGCCCAGGCGGGTCAACTGGATACCGCGGATACGGTCCAGCGGCAAATTGGGAATGTTCACGTTCAGTACCGTACGCGGTGGCAGATCCAGGTCAGCATGGGCTTCGACCAGTTTGCGCGCGAAATGGGCAGCTGTGGGAAGGTTGTCTACCTGGCGTGAGACCAGCGAAAAGGCAAACGAAGGGTGTTTCAGGAAACGCCCCTCAAGGGCCGCCGCCACCGTGCCGGAATACAGGACATCGTCCCCCAGGTTCGCGCCCAGGTTGATCCCGGAAACCACCATGTCCGCTTCGCGCTCCAGCAGGCCGTTGAGGCCCAGGTGCACGCAATCGGTGGGTGTGCCGTTGAGGCTGATAAAGCCGTTGGCCAGGGTTTGCGGGTGCAACGGACGGTCGAGCGTCAGCGAACTGCTGGCGCCGCTTTTGTCCTGGTCCGGGGCGATAACCACGCATTCGGTGTAATCCGCCAGCGCAGCATAAAGCGCGGCGAGACCGGGTGCGGTTACCCCATCGTCGTTAGAAATCAGAATACGCATGGGCTGTCCGTCTGCCCCACCGGCACCAGATCAACAAGCTCACGCACCAATACGGTGGCGAAGCATCCGGCCGGCAGGATGAATTCCAGTTGCAGAATGTCAGGCTCGGGATAATGCCACGTCAGCCCGCCAATGGGCAGCCGCAGGATGCGACGTTCGTGGCTCATACCAGCGTTGATCAACCAGTCACGCAAATCCGCTTCGCGTGCGGCGATGGCCTGCTCCAGTTCATGGACAACGCCCGTGGCCGGCGAGTCACCTTCGCCCCACTGCGGACCGGTCGGGTGCAGATCGAGAATCGCCAGGCGCGGGTCGCTGCACTCGGCTTCGCCTGCCGGGAAAAAGCTGCGACTGTCGGTGAATGCCAGCAGATCGCCCACCAGGGCACGCTGCCAGGTGCCATCGGCAACACGTGCGGCCAGCACTTGATTGAACAGAAAACTGCGCGCAGTGGAAAGCAGACGCGAGCGCACATTGCGCTGCTCCGGCAAGGCCTTGCGCGCGGCCCAGGTGCGTGCGTCGACGACGTTGCCACCGTCATGGCCGAAACGCTGGGCGCCGAAATAATTGGGGATACCTTGTTTGGCAATCAGTTGCAGTCGCTGTTCAAGCGCAGGCTTGTCACCGGCGAATTGAGTCAGGCGCAACGTAAAACCGTTGGCTGAGTGCGCACCGCGTTGCAGTTTGCGCTTGTGGCGGGCGGTCTTGAGGATCTTCAGCGTATCGTTTTGCGCGGCCGACAGATCGGGGTCGGCCTTGCCCGGCARTTGCACGCTGAACCACTGGCGAGTCAACGCCTGACGATCCTTGAGCCCGGCATAGCTGACTGTGCGCAATGGCACACCTGCTGCCTTGGCAATCCGCCGTGCCGCTTCTTCTGTGTTCAGACCGCGCTTTTCCACCCAGATCCACAAGTGTTCGCCTTCGCCACTCAGGGGGATGTCGAGGACTTCGTCGACCTGGAAATCTTCCGCGATGGCTTTCAGTACCGCGGTGCCGAGGGGCTCACCATAGGCCCGCGGGCCGAGCAGTTGCAGTTCGTTCATGCGCGCAGCAACAAGGCAACGGAGTGCACGGCAATGCCTTCTTCGCGACCGACAAAGCCGAGCTTTTCGGTGGTGGTAGCTTTCACGTTCACTTGATCCAACTCTACTTGAAGATCCGCGGCAATCAGCGCGCGCATCGATTCGATATGCGGGGCCATTTTCGGCGCCTGGGCGACGATGGTGTTATCGACGTTGCCGACTTTCCAGCCTTTGGCATGGACCAGTGCAACGACATGACGCAACAGCGCACGGCTGTCGGCGCCCTTGAATTGCGGGTCGGTATCCGGGAAATGCTTGCCGATGTCGCCCAGCGCCGCGGCGCCGAGCAAGGCATCGCTCAAGGCGTGCAAGAGGACGTCACCGTCAGAGTGAGCGAGCAGCCCGAAGCTGTGTGCAATGCGCACGCCGCCCAGAGTGATGAAATCGCCTTCAGCGAAACGGTGCACATCATAGCCGTGGCCAATACGCATAAAAAAACGCCCCGATTTTTGTCAGGGCGTGATTCTACCTGCATTAGGCACCTAGAGCATGCGCGTGATGCCGCAAGTGATCGTCAATGAAACTGGCGATGAAGAAATAGCTGTGGTCATAGCCGGGTTGCAGACGCAACCTCAACGCATGACCGGCCAGTTTGGCCGCCTGTTGCAAGGCGTCCGGCTTGAGTTGGTTGGCGAGAAAATCGTCGCGATCGCCTTGGTCGACCAGCAGTGGCAGCTTTTCATCAGCCTCGGCAATCAACGCGCAGGCATCCCATTCGCGCCATTTCGAACGGTCCTCTCCCAGATAGCGGGAGAACGCTTTCTGCCCCCACGGACAATCCATCGGATTGTTGATTGGCGAGAACGCCGACACCGACAGATAGCGCCCCGGATTGCGCAATGCGCAGACCAGCGCACCGTGGCCACCCATGGAATGGCCACTGATGCCGCGCTTGTCCGACGCCGGGAAATGGGCTTCGACCAATGTCGGCAATTCCTGCACGACATAGTCATGCATCCGATAGTGGCGCGACCAGGGTTCCTGGGTTGCATTCAGATAAAACCCGGCGCCGAGGCCGAAGTCCCAGGCGCCATCCGGATCGCCCGGCACATCAGGACCGCGAGGGCTGGTGTCCGGTGCGACGATGATCAGCCCCAACTCGGCGGCCATGCGCATGGCGCCGGCCTTTTGCATGAAGTTCTCGTCGGTGCAGGTCAGGCCGGACAACCAGTACAACACCGGCAGCTTGCCGCCCTGCTCCGCCTGTGGCGGCAGGTAGACGGCGAACACCATGTCACAACCGAGCACTTCCGAGCGATGGCGATAGCGTTTGTGCCAGCCGCCGAAGCTTTTCTGGCAGGAGATATTTTCCAGACTCATGACAGACCTCAGAAATGGATGACGGAGCGGATGCTTTTTCCTTCATGCATCAGGTCAAACGCCTTGTTGATATCTTCCAGGCCCATGGTGTGGGTGATGAAGGTATCCAGCGGAATCTCACCGGTCTCGGCCATTTCCACATAGCTCGGCAACTCGGTACGGCCGCGCACGCCGCCGAACGCCGAACCACGCCAGACGCGGCCGGTGACCAGCTGGAACGGACGGGTGGAGATTTCCTGACCGGCACCGGCAACACCGATGATGACCGACTCGCCCCAACCCTTGTGACAGCACTCCAGCGCTGCGCGCATCAGTTGCACATTGCCGATGCACTCGAAGGAAAAATCGACGCCGCCATCGGTCATGTCGACGATGACTTCCTGGATCGGACGATCGAAGTCTTTCGGGTTTACACAATCGGTAGCGCCCAATTGTTTGGCGATCTCGAACTTGGCCGGGTTGATGTCGATGGCGATGATCCGCCCTGCCTTGGCTTTGACCGCGCCAATCACAGCCGACAGACCGATGCCGCCCAGGCCGAAGATGGCGACGGTGTCACCCGGTTTGACCTTGGCGGTATTGATTACCGCGCCGATGCCAGTGGTGACGCCACAACCCAGCAGGCAGACTTTTTCCAGCGGTGCTTCTTTAGGAATTTTGGCGACGGAGATCTCTGGCAGCACGGTGTATTCGGAAAAAGTCGAGGTGCCCATGTAGTGGAAAATCGTTTCGCCTTTGTAGGAAAAGCGCGAAGTGCCATCCGGCATCAAGCCTTTGCCCTGGGTCGCACGAATCGCCTGGCAGAGGTTGGTTTTGCCCGACAGACAGAATTTGCACTGACGGCATTCCGGGGTGTACAGCGGGATCACATGGTCGCCGACCGCAACGGAAGTCACGCCCTCGCCAATCGCTTCCACGATCGCCCCGCCTTCATGGCCGAGGATCGATGGGAAGATGCCTTCCGGGTCGGCACCGGACAAGGTGTAGGCATCGGTATGGCAGACACCGGAGGCCACCACGCGCAGCAAGACTTCGCCGGCCTTGGGCATGGCGACATCGACTTCAACGATCTCGAGGGGCTTCTTGGCCTCGAAGGCAACGGCGGCGCGCGACTTGATCATGGTGACTCTCCAGTGAATAAAAACGAGACAGTGAGTGTAATACACGACTCAACGATGAATAATCGATGTAAATGCAAAATATTATTGCCGTACAGGGATAATCATTGATGTCCGAAAATCGCTGGGAAGGGATCGACGAGTTTGTCGCCGTTGCCGAGTGCAGCCAGTTCACCGCTGCCGCGCAACGCCTGGGGGTTTCTTCCTCCCATATCAGTCGACAAATCGTACGCCTCGAAGAACGTCTGCAAACCCGTCTGCTCTACCGCAGTACTCGCCGGGTCACGCTGACCGAAGCAGGGCAAACCTTCCTGCAACATTGCCAGCGTTTGCAGGACGGCCGCGAAGAGGCCTTGCGCGCGGTCGGTGACTTGACCAGCGAACCCAAGGGCATGCTGCGCATGACCTGCGCCGTGGCTTACGGCGAGCGCTTCATCGTGCCGCTGGTGACCCGCTTCATGGGGCTGTATCCGCAACTGCGCATCGACATCGAACTGACCAATCGTCAGCTTGACCTGGTGCACGAAGGCCTCGACCTGGCGATTCGCCTCGGGCGCTTGCAGGATTCACGACTGGTCGCCACCCGCCTCGCGCCGCGGCGCATGTTTCTCTGCGCGTCACCTTCTTACATTGAGCATTACGGTCGGCCGCACAGCCTGTCGGAACTCAGTCGCCACAACTGCCTCATCGGCAGTTCGGACCTCTGGCAACTGGAGCAGAACGGGCGGGAGTTTTCGCAAAGGGTGCAGGGAAACTGGCGTTGCAACAGTGGGCAGGCGGTACTGGATGCCGCGCTGCAAGGCGTAGGACTGTGTCAGTTGCCGGACTATTACGTGCTGGAGCATTTGAATAGCGGCGCGTTGATTTCGTTGCTGGAAGCGCACCAACCACCGAACACCGCGGTTTGGGCGCTGTATCCACAGCAGCGGCATTTGTCGCCGAAGGTGCGCAAGTTGGTGGATTTTTTGAAGGAGGGATTGGCTGAAAGGCAGGAGTACAGGATTTAAGATCAAAAGATCGCAGCCTGCGGCAGCGCCTACAGGATTTCGGGTGATCCGCAAATGGATGTCGTACCCGATCTCCGTAGGAGCTGCCGCAGGCTGCGATCTTTTAGCGACGATTGGCCCAACGCTGTCTCAACCATTCAAGGTCTTCAGGACGCGTAACCTTGAGGTTATCGGACCGCCCTTCGATCAGGCGCGGTGCCGAACCGGCCCACTCCATCGCCGAAGCTTCGTCAGTGATAACGGCATCGGCCACCAGACTGTCCGCCAAAGCCCGATGCAACGCCCCAAGGCGAAACATCTGCGGCGTGTAGGCCTGCCAGATCACGCTGCGATCCACGGTTTCGACCACACGACCGTGCTTGTCGACTCGCTTGAGCGTATCCCGAGCCGGAACCGCCAGCAGTCCGCCGACAGGATCGTCAGCCAGCTCAACCAGCAGCTTGTCCARGTCGTCACGACTGAGGTTCGGCCGTGCGGCATCGTGAACCAGTACCCAATCCTCGTCATCAGCGCCCTGCGCATGCAGGTGCAGCAACGCATTGAGCACCGACCCGGAACGCTCGGTGCCACCCTCGACCCGGGCAATACGCGGATCACTGGCGCACGCCAGGTTCGGCCAATAAGGATCGTCAACAGCAAGACTGACCACCAAGCCTTTCAGGCCTGGATGACCAAGGAAACAGCCGAGGCTGTGTTCGAGAATAGTGCGCCCGCCCAGTTGCAAGTATTGCTTGGGACGGTCCGCGGCCATACGGGCTCCGACGCCCGCGGCAGGAATCACGGCCCAGAAGGCCGGTAACGAATTAATCATTGGGCCAACTGGTAAAGGGTTTCACCGTCCTTGACCATGCCCAACTCATGGCGAGCCCGTTCTTCAACGGTCTCCATGCCCTTTTTCAGTTCACTGACTTCGGCGTCCATCACCCGGTTGCGCTCCAGCAATGCCTGGTTCTCAGCCTGCTGATCGGCAATCTGCTGAGTCAACTCGGCCACTTGCGCCAGGCTGCCATTACCCACCCACAGACGGTACTGCAGGCCAGCCAGCAGCAGGAGCAAGACGAGGAACAACCAATTGGGACTGCGCATCGAATATCAGGTATCCAGTGAAAAAAGACAGCCACACCAAAACATGAAGCTACTGATAGCACGAAGCCTGGAAGAACCAGGCTTGTGCTTGTAAGGCATCAGATTAGTGGCAAAAACGTCGCTGTAGCGATTTTTCCGACACAATCCGGTGTCTTTTTACCAGCAATCGATCAACCGCGGAACTCGCTGCGACCGTTGTACTTGGCTTTGCCGTTCAACTGCTCTTCGATACGCAGCAGTTGGTTGTACTTGGAAACGCGATCGGAACGGCACAGGGAGCCGGTCTTGATCTGGCCAGCCGAGGTGCCCACGGCCAGGTCGGCAATGGTCGAATCTTCGGTTTCGCCGGAGCGGTGCGAGATCACGGCAGTGTAGCCAGCAGCCTTGGCCATCTGGATGGCTTCCAGGGTTTCGGTCAGGGTGCCGATCTGGTTGAACTTGATCAGGATCGAGTTGGCGATCTTTTTGTCGATGCCTTCTTTCAGGATCTTGGTGTTGGTGACGAACAGGTCGTCGCCTACCAGTTGGGTCTTCTCGCCGATCTTGTCGGTGAGGATCTTCCAGCCAGCCCAGTCGGACTCGTCCAGGCCATCTTCGATGGAGATGATCGGGTAACGCTCGGTCAGGCCTTTGAGGTAGTCAGCGAAACCTTCAGCGGTGAACACCTGGCCTTCGCCGGACAGGTTGTACTTGCCGTCTTCGTAGAATTCGCTGGCCGCGCAGTCCAGGGCCAGGGTCACGTCGGTGCCCAGCTTGTAACCGGCGTTGGCCACGGCTTCGGAGATCACTTTCAGTGCATCTTCGTTGGAAGCCAGGTTCGGCGCGAAACCACCTTCGTCACCGACGGCAGTGCTCAGGCCACGGGCCTTCAGCACGGCTTTGAGGTGGTGGAAAATCTCGGTGCCCATGCGCAGACCTTCCGAGAAAGACTTGGCGCCAACCGGCTGAACCATGAATTCCTGGATGTCGACGTTGTTATCGGCGTGCTCGCCACCGTTGATGATGTTCATCATCGGAACCGGCATCGAGTAGACACCCGGGGTGCCGTTCAGGTTGGCGATGTGAGCGTACAGCGGCAGGTCCTGGTCCTGTGCTGCTGCCTTGGCCGCAGCCAGGGAAACGGCGAGGATCGCGTTGGCGCCCAGGGAACCTTTGTTTTCAGTACCGTCGAGCTTGATCATTGCCAGATCGAGCGCTTTCTGGTCGCTTGGGTCCATGCCTTTCAACAGGTCGCGGATCGGACCGTTGATGTTGCCTACGGCCTTCAGAACGCCCTTGCCCAGGTAACGGCTCTTGTCGCCATCACGCAGCTCGAGCGCTTCACGCGAGCCAGTGGAAGCACCGGACGGCGCGCAGGCACTGCCGATGATGCCGTTGTCGAGAAGCACGTCCGCTTCCACGGTGGGATTGCCACGGGAGTCGAGAACTTCACGACCTTTGATGTCGACGATTTTAGCCATTGTTGTAAACACTCCAAAGTTGACGAAAACGACGCAGCTGTAGGAAATCTTCAATCGTCGGCAAGTGAGGTGCAGCGGGCTGTCTTGCAGACGACAAGGCTCAGGCCCGAGGGCCTGAGCGTTAAATCGTGCGGTACTTTACCGGAGAAATGAGGATTACGCGGTTTCTACCGTCGGAAAACTCTTCACCAGTTCGTCCAAAGCTTTGAGCTGGGCCAGGAATGGCTCCAGTTTGTCCAGGCGCAAGGCGCAAGGACCGTCGCATTTGGCGTTGTCCGGATCCGGGTGGGCCTCCAGGAACAGGCCGGCCAGGGACTGGCTCATGCCGGCCTTCGCCAGGTCGGTGACCTGGGCGCGACGACCGCCAGCGGAATCGGAGCGACCACCAGGCATTTGCAGCGCGTGGGTCACGTCGAAGAACACCGGGTATTCGAACTGCTTCATGATGCCGAAGCCAAGCATGTCGACGACCAGGTTGTTGTAGCCGAAGCTCGAACCACGCTCGCAGAGGATCAACTGATCGTTACCCGCTTCCACGCATTTGCTCAGGATGTGTTTCATTTCATGAGGTGCGAGGAACTGGGCTTTCTTGATGTTGATCACTGCACCGGTCTTGGCCATCGCGACCACGAGGTCGGTCTGGCGCGACAGGAAGGCTGGCAACTGGATGATGTCGCAGACTTCAGCGACGACCGCGGCCTGATCCGGCTCGTGGACGTCGGTGATGATCGGCACGCCGAAGGCTTGCTTGATGTCCTGGAAGATGCGCATGCCTTCTTCCAGGCCAGGACCACGATAGGAGGTCACAGAAGACCGGTTGGCCTTGTCGAAACTGGCCTTGAACACGTAAGGGATACCGAGCTTTTCGGTGACCTTCACATACTCTTCGCAAACCTGCATTGCCATGTCGCGGCTTTCCAGCACGTTCATGCCGCCGAACAGCACCATGGGCTTGTCGTTGGCAATCTCGATGTCGCCGACGCGGATGATCTTCTGTGCCATCGGGGTTACGCCTTCTTCTGGTGTTGAACCAACGCTGCCTTGACGAAACCGCTGAACAGCGGGTGACCGTCGCGTGGCGTCGAGGTGAACTCTGGGTGGAACTGGCAAGCGACGAACCATGGGTGATCCGGAGCTTCTACCACTTCAACCAGTGCGCCATCACCGGAACGACCGGAGATTTTCAAACCGGCTTCCATGATTTGCGGCAGCAGGTTGTTGTTCACTTCGTAGCGATGACGATGACGCTCGACAATCACGTCCTTGCCGTAGCAACCGTGGACCAGGGAACCCGGCTCCAGCAGGCAATCCTGCGCGCCAAGGCGCATGGTGCCGCCCAGATCGGAGGTTTCGGTACGGGTTTCGACGGCACCGGTGGCATCTTCCCACTCGGTGATCAGGCCCACGACCGGATGACCGCTTGCACGATCGAACTCGGTGGAGTTGGCGTCTTTCCAGCCCATCACGTTACGTGCGAACTCGATAACGGCCACTTGCATGCCCAGGCAGATGCCCAGGTACGGAACCTTGTTTTCGCGAGCGTATTGAACGGCAGTGATCTTGCCTTCAACGCCACGCAGACCGAAGCCGCCAGGTACCAGGATTGCATCGACGCCTTCCAGCAGTGCGGTGCCCTGGTTTTCGATGTCTTCAGAGTCGATGTAGCGCAGGTTGACCTTGGTACGATTGCTGATGCCGGCGTGACTCATCGCTTCGATCAGCGACTTGTAGGCGTCCAGCAGTTCCATGTACTTGCCGACCATGGCGATGGTGACTTCGTGCTCAGGGTTGAGCTTGGCGTCGACCACGGCTTCCCACTCGGACAGATCGGCACCGCCGCATTGCAGGCCGAAACGCTCGACGACGAAATCGTCCAGGCCCTGGGAGTGCAGGATGCCCGGGATCTTGTAGATGGTGTCGGCGTCTTCCAGGCCGATCACCGCACGCTCTTCAACGTTGGTGAACTGCGCGATCTTGCGACGCGAGGAAATATCGATCGGGTGATCGGAGCGGCAGACCAGCACGTCTGGTTGCAGGCCGATGGAACGCAGTTCCTTCACCGAGTGCTGGGTTGGCTTGGTCTTGGTTTCGCCGGCAGTGGCGATGTACGGCACCAGTGTCAGGTGCATCAGCATCGCGCGCTTGGCGCCGACTTCGAAACGCAGTTGGCGGATCGCCTCGAGGAACGGTTGCGACTCGATGTCACCCACGGTGCCGCCGATCTCGACCATTGCCACGTCAGCGTCGCCCGCACCCTTGATGATGCGGCGCTTGATTTCGTCGGTGATGTGCGGGATCACCTGGATGGTTGCACCCAGGTAGTCACCACGGCGCTCTTTGCGCAGGACGTGTTCGTAGACACGGCCGGTGGTGAAGTTGTTGTTCTGGGTCATGGTCGTGCGGATGAACCGCTCGTAGTGGCCCAGGTCCAGGTCGGTCTCGGCGCCGTCGTGAGTGACGAACACTTCACCGTGCTGGAACGGGCTCATGGTGCCCGGGTCGACGTTGATGTACGGGTCCAGCTTCAGCATGGTGACCTTAAGTCCCCGCGCCTCCAGGATGGCCGCCAATGATGCCGATGCAATGCCTTTCCCCAATGAAGAAACAACACCGCCCGTGACGAATATGTAGCGCGTCATGAAAAACCCTAGAAGTCTGCGTTAAAGCGGTCCGAGCCGCCGGGGAAAGCGAAGGAAGGCCGAAGCCCCCGATCACCTGCATTAATCACAGCGCACCTTTCAAAAAAACCGCCGCGTTGGGACAGACCGGAAAATGAAACACCGGTTCGTTGCTCGCTACACATTTTTTGGAATCGCCCAGCAAAGACTGCTTGGTAATCGGCAACTCCTGCAATTCAGGCGAATCCACAGAAGTTGTATCAAGAAGGGAGCGTAGTCTACCGGAAAGCCCCTTTCAGCTCAAACCTTGATCTTCGTTCAGTGGCTGCCAATGCAAATGCCAGTCGCCGAGCGCACCACCATCGAGCCCCTTGAGGTTCGCTACCGCCAGCAGTTTCCCGTCTTTGTAGAGCAGCGGCAATCTGCCGCGTACGAAGGACGGTACACCGCTTTCATTGAGCAAACGTTTCAGGTCCCGATGGCCGCGGCCTGGCAAAACCATGACCTCTCCCCCTTCACGATAGCGGATCTGTAAGGGGCCATCGGGGATTTGGCCGGTGACACTCAGTACACCGTTATCCGGCAATATCAGCGGTGATACCGGACTTTGCCACGCTCCAGCAGAGGGCGCAGTGCGCAACCAGCAACCGGAGAGCCACCAGATGCGCCCGCCCGCCCGATGCAGTTCGCCATCGGCCAGCCGCCACACCGGGCAGGCATCGCCGTTGGCGTCGCGCAAATTCTCCCAACCCGACCAATGGTCAGTATCCGGCAAGCGAGTCAGCGGATCGAGCCAATGACTCAAGGCATTGCGCTGCCGGGCAACAGACAATTGCGCAAGCGGCGCCAGTTCAAGGGATCGCAAGCCCAGCCAGGCAAACTCACTGGCAGAGCTGGCCTCACGCAAATCCATGTCCGCCAGTTCTTCGAGCAACCCCTGCGCTTCAGTCAAATGCGCCGCGCTGCGGGCCATGGTCGCCACCGCTTGCGGCCAGCGCTGGATCAGCACGGGGAAGACTTGATGCCTAAGGTAATTGCGCGAGTACTGCCGATCCTGGTTCGAGGGATCTTCAATCCAGCTCAAGCCATGCGCACTGGCATAAGCCTCCAGTTCAGCCCGCGTGACATCGAGCAATGGCCGCAGCAAATGCCCCTTGCCCAACGGGCGCTGACGCGGCATCCCGGACAATCCGCGCACGCCCGCTCCGCGCAACAGGCGAAACAACAGGGTTTCCGCCTGATCGTCGCGGTGCTGGGCAGTCAGCAGCACTTCACCGGACCGAGTCACTTCGGTGAACGCGTGATAACGCGCGTCCCGGGCCGCACGCTCCAGACTGGCACCGGGCTGCACCTGTACACGAACGATCTGCAACGGGACGCCCAGCGCAGCACACACAGAACGACAATGCTCCGGCCACGCATCGGCCACGGCTTGAAGGCCGTGATGAACGTGGATGGCGCTCAGCGCCGGCAGGGATTCGGTTTTTGCGAGGTGTGCAAGAAGGTGCAGCAGGACTGTGGAGTCCAGGCCGCCAGAGAAGGCGACGCGCCAGGTCGCAGCATTGCGCCACGAGACCAGGTTCTGCAGGAGTCTGGCTGACAGATCAACATTGGACCGACTCATATCCGCCACCTTGCGCAAATCAAATGTGGGAGCGAGCTTGCTCGCGATTGCGATCGAACATTCAACATATCTGTTGGCAGTTACACCGCTATCGCGAGCAAGCTCGCTCCCACAGGGGTATTGCGTGGTCGATTACAGGCCGTAGCTCATCAGACGCTCATAACGACGGGTCAGCAGCGCGTCGTTATCGAACTTCTTCAGCATCGCCAGTTGCGAACTCAACTCGGCGCGGATCGATGCGGCTGCGGCGCCCGGATCGCGGTGCGCGCCGCCCAATGGCTCGCCAATCACCTTGTCCACGATGCCAAGGCCCTTGAGGCGCTCGGCGGTGATGCCCATCGCTTCTGCGGCATCCGGTGCTTTCTCGGCGGTTTTCCACAGAATCGAAGCGCAACCTTCCGGCGAGATCACCGCGTAGGTCGAGTACTGCAACATGTTCAACTGGTCGCAGACACCGATCGCCAGTGCACCACCAGAACCACCTTCACCGATCACGGTGGCGATGATTGGGGTTTTCAGACGAGCCATGACCCGCAGGTTCCAGGCGATCGCTTCGCTCTGGTTACGCTCTTCGGCGTCGATGCCAGGGTAGGCGCCCGGGGTGTCGATGAAGGTCAGGATCGGCATTTTGAAACGCTCGGCCATTTCCATCAGACGGCAAGCCTTACGGTAGCCTTCCGGACGTGGCATGCCGAAGTTGCGGCGAACTTTCTCGCGCACTTCACGGCCCTTCTGGTGACCGATGATCATCACCGGCTGGTCGTCCAGACGGGCAATGCCGCCAACGATGGCAGCGTCGTCGGAGAAGTGACGGTCACCGTGCAACTCGTCGAACTCGGTGAAGATGTGTTCGATGTAGTCCAGGGTATACGGACGTTTCGGGTGACGCGCCAGACGTGCGATCTGCCAGCTGGTCAGCTTGCCGAAAATGTCTTCGGTCAGCGTTTTGCTCTTGTCCTGCAGGCGGGAGATCTCATCGCCGATATTCAGCGAATTGTCATTACCGACCAAGCGCAACTCTTCGATCTTGGCTTGCAGGTCGGCGATCGGCTGTTCGAAATCTAGAAAATTCGGGTTCATAGGCGTCCGTCTTGGGTCGAGTCCCAAGGGATCTTGGGCCGGCCGGTTGTCTATTCGCGCCCTACCTTAAGGGAGAGGCGCGTTGAGGTCGAGATTAAAAATTCAGGTTGCGGGCAGGCGTTCTGATATCACCTGCCGGTCAACGGTATTGGAGGAAGACGTTGTCTCGCCCGAACTGGTCACGCAGGGCTTGAATCAACGCATCCGCCGGATCGATCCGCCAGCCTTCGCCGAACTGCAACAAGGCCTTCGCATCAGGACTGGTGTAATCCATGGTGATCGGGCACGCACCGCGGTGACGCTTCAACAGTTCACCCAGCCAGCGTAGCTGATCGCCCTTGAGGTCCTTGGCATGCAACTTCAGGCGCAGGCTTTCGGCCAGGTTGGTGCGCGCATCTTCCATGCTCATCACTCGCTTGACCCGCAACTTCAGGCCACCGGAGAAGTCGTCATTGCTGACCTCGCCTTCGACCACCACCATCGCGTCGGTCTGCAACAGCGACTGCGCGGAGTGGAATGCCTCGGAAAACAGCGAGGCCTCGATCCGTCCTGAGCGGTCGTCGAGGGTGATGAACCCCATCTTGTCGCCCTTTTTGTTCTTCATCACCCGCAAGGCGATGATCATCCCGGCGACCGTCTGGGTATCGCGCGCCGGCTTCAGGTCGATGATGCGCTGACGGGCAAAGCGACGGATTTCACCTTCGTACTCGTCGATCGGGTGACCGGTCAGGTACAGGCCGAGGGTATCTTTCTCCCCTTTCAGGCGCTCCTTGAGGGTCAGCTCCTTGGCCTTGCGGTGATTGGCGTAGACGTCAGCGTCTGCTTCGACAAACAGACCGCCGAACAGGTCGGAGTGACCGCTGTCCTGGGTGCGTGCAGTTTGTTCGGCCGCCTTGATCGCTTCTTCCATGGCCGTCAGCAGCACCGCGCGATTGCGGTCGATGTTGGCCTGGTAGGCTTTCTGCTCATCGTGGAAATACGGCCCGAGGCGATCCAGCGCGCCGCTGCGGATCAAGCCGTCGAGGGTGCGCTTGTTGATGCGCTTGAGGTCGACCCGGGCGCAGAAATCGAACAGATCCTTGAACGGACCGGCCAGACGCGCTTCGGTGATCGCCTCGACCGGGCCCTCACCCACGCCCTTGATGGCACCCAGGCCGTAAATGATCCGGCCTTCGTCGTTCACCGTGAACTTGAATTCGGACGTGTTCACGTCCGGCGCGTCGAGACGCAGCTTCATGGTCCGCACTTCTTCGATCAAGGTCACGACCTTGTCGGTGTTGTGCATATCCGCCGAAAGTACCGCGGCCATGAACGGCGCCGGGTAATGCGCTTTCAGCCATGCGGTCTGGTACGACACCAGGCCATAGGCGGCGGAGTGGGATTTGTTGAAGCCGTAACCGGCGAATTTTTCTACCAGGTCGAAGATGTTACCGGCGAGGTCCGCATCGATATTGTTGGTGGCGCAACCTTCAATGAAGCCACCGCGCTGCTTGGCCATTTCCTCGGGTTTTTTCTTACCCATGGCTCGACGCAGCATGTCCGCACCACCGAGGGTGTAACCGGCCATGACCTGGGCAATCTGCATCACCTGTTCCTGGTACAGGATGATGCCGTAAGTCGGTGCCAGCACCGGTTTGAGGCCTTCGTACTGGTAGTCCGAGTGCGGATATGCCAGCTCGGCGCGGCCGTGCTTACGGTTGATGAAGTCGTCCACCATGCCCGATTGCAGTGGGCCCGGACGGAACAGTGCCACCAGTGCGATCAAGTCTTCCAGGCAGTCGGGCTTGAGCTTTTTGATCAGCTCTTTCATGCCCCGGGATTCAAGCTGGAACACGGCCGTGGTTTCGGCTTTTTGCAGCAAGGTGTAGGTCGGTTTGTCATCCAGCGGGATGAACGCGATATCCAGCGGCGGTTCGTTGACCTTGGCGCGGTCGCGGTTGATGGTTTTCAGTGCCCAGTCGATGATCGTCAGGGTCCGCAGGCCGAGGAAGTCGAACTTCACCAGGCCGGCAGCTTCAACGTCATCCTTGTCGAACTGGGTTACCAGGCCGTCACCGGCCTCGTCGCAATAGATCGGCGAGAAGTCGGTCAGCTTGGTCGGCGCGATCACCACACCACCGGCGTGCTTGCCGACGTTACGCACAACGCCTTCGAGCTTTCGGGCCATCTCCCAGATTTCCGCGGCCTCTTCATCGACCTTGATGAAGTCGCGCAGGATCTCTTCCTGCTCGTAGGCCTTTTCCAGGGTCATGCCGACTTCGAACGGAATCATCTTCGACAGACGATCCGCCAGGCCATAGGACTTGCCTTGCACCCGCGCCACGTCGCGGACCACAGCCTTTGCCGCCATGGAGCCGAAGGTGATGATCTGGCTTACCGCGTTGCGGCCGTACTTCTCGGCCACGTAGTCGATCACCCGGTCACGACCGTCCATGCAGAAGTCGACGTCGAAGTCGGGCATCGATACCCGTTCCGGGTTGAGGAACCGTTCGAACAGCAGGTCGTATTCCAGCGGGTCGAGGTCGGTGATCTTCTGTACGTAGGCCACCAGCGATCCGGCACCCGATCCACGGCCAGGGCCCACCGGTACGCCGTTGTTCTTGGCCCACTGGATAAAATCCATCACGATCAGGAAGTACCCGGGGAACCCCATCTGGATGATGATATCCAGCTCGAAATTCAGCCGGTCGACATAGACCTGACGCTTGGCCTCGTAGTCTTCGGTGGTGTCCTTGGGCAGCAGAACGGAAAGGCGCTCTTCCAGGCCGTCGAAGGACACCTTGCGGAAGTACTCGTCGATGGTCATGCCATCGGGGATCGGGAAGTTGGGCAGGAAGTGCGTGCCCAGCTTCACTTCGATGTTGCAGCGCTTGGCGATCTCGACAGTGTTTTCCAGCGCCTCGGGAATATCGCTGAACAACTCGGCCATTTCCTCGGCGCTTTTGAGGTACTGCTGATCGCTGTAATTCTTCGAACGCCGCGGATCGTCGAGGGCGCGGCCCTCACCGATGCACACGCGGGTTTCGTGGGCGGCGAAGTCTTCCTGCTTGATGAAGCGCACGTCATTGGTCGCCACCAGCGGCGCACCGAGCTTCTCGGCCAGCGCCACGGCGCCGTGCAGCTGTTCTTCATCGTTCGGGCGGTTGGTTCGCTGGATTTCCAGGTAGAAACGATCCGGAAACACGTCCATCCATTCGCGGGCAAGGGTTTCGGCCTCGGCGGAGTTGCCGCTGAGCATGGCCTGGCCGATCTCGCCTTCTTTGGCCGCCGACAGCATGATCAAGCCCGCATTGGCTTCAGCGACCCATTCGCGCTCGATGATGATCGCGCCATTGCGCTGACCATCTATATAGCCGCGGGAAATCAGTTCGGTGAGGTTGCGATAGCCTTCGGCGTTCATCACCAGCAGGCTGATCCGGCTCAGCGGGTTGTCCGGATCCTTGTTCGACAGCCACAGGTCGGCGCCGCAGATCGGCTTGATCCCGGCACCCATGGCGTTTTTATAGAATTTGACCAGGGAACACATGTTGTTCTGGTCGGTGACCGCTACGGCAGGCATGTTCATGCCGACCAGGGTCTTGACCAGCGGCTTGATCCGCACCAGACCGTCGACCAGGGAGTATTCAGTGTGCAGGCGTAGGTGAACGAATGAAGCCGGCATAGTGATCCTGCGTTAAGTCATGAAAACAACAAGGCCCGGATTGTACCGGGCCTTGGTAAAAAAAATCAGCCTCGCGACTAACTCTCGATGAGACCTTCCCGCGCCTCATACGCCAGCCGCACCGGAGCAAACGAACGCCGGTGAATCGGGGTCGGCCCAAGTCGTGCCAGCGCTTCCAGATGAACGGGCGTCGGGTAGCCTTTATGCCCGCCGATACCGTAACCCGGATAAATCAATTCGAACGCAGCCATTTCTCGGTCGCGACTGACCTTGGCCAGAATTGATGCGGCAGCGATGGCTGGAACCTTGCTATCGCCCTTGACCACGGCTTCGGAGCGCATCGGCAGTTTCGGGCAACGGTTGCCGTCGATCATCGCCAGTTTCGGCTGGACATGCAGCCCGGCGACCGCACGCTGCATGGCCAGCATGGTGGCGTGCAGGATATTGAGTTCGTCGATTTCTTCGACTTCGGCGCGAGCGATACACCAGCTCAGGGCTTTTTCGCAGATTTCGTCGTAGAGCTTTTCACGGCGGGCTTCGGTGAGTTTCTTCGAGTCGTTCAGGCCGAGGATCGGGCGGTTCGGATCAAGGATCACCGCTGCTGTCACTACCGCACCACAGAGCGGGCCGCGACCGACTTCATCGACACCGGCAACCAACTCTTCGACTTGCGCGACCAAGGTGAAATCCAGCCCCATCTGCATGCTTGTTTTACTCATTTAACTTGGCCGATCAGGTTCAGAACTGCGTCCGCAGCCTGGTTGGAGGCATCCAGACGCAGGGTCCGGTGAATCTCATCAAAGCCACGGGTCTGCTCTTCACCACCTTCGATCAGCGGTGACAAGGTCTGGGCCAGCGCTTCGACCGTGGCATCGTCCTGCAACAACTCGGGTACCAACAGACGCTGGGCCAACAAGTTCGGCAATGAAATGTAGGGGCTTTTCACCATGCGCTTGAGAATCCAGAACGTCAGCGGCGCCAGACGGTAGGCAACCACCATCGGCCGCTTGTACAGCAATGCTTCAAGCGTTGCGGTTCCGGAGGCAATCAGCACGGCGTCGCAGGCTGCCAGGGCCAGATGGGAGTTGCCATCGAGCAAGGTCAGCGGCAGATCACGACCGGCCAGCAACTCCTCCAACTGAGCCCGGCGCTGCGGACTGGCGCAAGGCATGACAAACCGCACGCCCGGGCGCAGCGCACGCAAGCGCTGGGCGGTATCAAGGAACAACGCGCCGAGTCGGCCAACTTCACCACCGCGGCTGCCGGGCATCAACGCCACCAGCGGCCCGTCAGGCAAACCAAGTTCGGCCCGCGCTGCGGTGCGATCGGCTTCGAGTGGAATGGCGTCGGCCAGGGTATGACCGACGAACCGCACCGGTACGCCCTTCTCTTCGTAGAATTTAGCTTCGAACGGGAATAGCGTGAGCATCAGGTCGCAACCTTCGCGAATCTTCAGCACCCGTTTCTGCCGCCAGGCCCAGACCGACGGGCTGACGTAATGCACGGTCTTGATCCCGGCTTGACGCAGCTTGAGTTCGATATTGAGGTTGAAGTCTGGCGCGTCGATACCGATGAACACATCGGGTTTCGCGTCGATCAGGTCGGCGACCAGCTTCTTGCGCCGTGCCAGCAACTCGCGTAACCGGCCCAGCACTTCCACCAGGCCCATGACGGACAGACGTTCCATCGGGAAGTACGGGGTCAGGCCTTCGGCCTGCATCAGCGGACCACCCACACCGATGAACTCGACAGCCGGGTGACGAGTCTTGAGCGCGCGCATGAGACCCGCACCCAGAATGTCACCGGAAGCCTCACCCGCTACCAGCGCAATACGCAGATTGGCCATGATTAGCGGGTAATGCCGCGGGTCGAAGACTGGATGGAGTCGCGGAACACCGCTACTTCCGGGAACTGCGCAGAAGGCTCGGCCAGTTCGACGAGCGCCTGTTCCACGGTCAGACCCTGGCGGTACACCACCTTGTAGGCACGACGCAGCGCGTGGATCGCATCTTCGCTGAAACCGCGACGGCGCATGCCCTCGAAGTTCATGCTACGGGCTTCGGCAGGGTTACCGAACACCGTGACATAGGCAGGAACATCCTTGCCGATCGCCGTCCCCATGCCTGAGAAGCTGTGGGCGCCAATGTGGCAATACTGGTGAACCAGGGTAAAACCGGAAAGGATTGCCCAGTCTTCCACATGCACATGGCCCGCCAGTGCAGTGTTGTTGACCAGGATGCAGTGGTTGCCGATAACGCTGTCGTGGCCGATGTGGGCATACGCCATGATCAGGTTGTGATCGCCCAGGGTCGTTTCCGAACGGTCCTGGATGGTGCCGCGGTGAATCGTCACGCCTTCACGGATGACGTTGTGATCACCGATCACCAGGCGGGTTTCCTCGCCCTTGTACTTCAGGTCAGGTGTGTCTTCGCCCACCGAGGAAAACTGGTAGATGCGATTGTGCTTACCGATTCGCGTCGGACCCTTGAGAATCACGTGTGGCCCGATGACTGTCCCCTCGCCGATTTCCACACCTGCGCCGACGATCGACCACGGGCCGACCTCGACGCCGTCAGCCAGAACGGCTGTCGGATCGATGATTGCACGAGGGTCAATCAAACTCATAGCTTGCGTTCCGCGCAGATGATTTCAGCGGAGCAGACAGGCTTGCCATCGACCGAAGCCTGGCATTCGAACTTCCAGATCTGACGCTTGCAGCTGATGAACTTGGCTTCAAGGATCAGCTGATCGCCTGGCAGAACCGGCTGGCGGAAGCGCAGCTTGTCCGAACCGACGAAGTAATAGAGCGTGCCGTCGGCCGGTTTCACGTCGAGCATTTTGAAACCAAGGATCCCGGCAGCCTGAGCCATTGCTTCGATGATCAATACGCCCGGCATGATTGGATGCGCAGGGAAGTGACCGTTGAAGAATGGTTCGTTGATGCTGACATTCTTGTAGGCACGAATGCGCTTGCCTTCAACATCCAGCTCCACTACCCGGTCCACCAGCAGGAACGGGTAACGGTGAGGCAGGTATTCGCGAATCTCGTTGATGTCCATCATTTCGGGGGGAAGCCTATGTAAAGATTGGGAGCGCGCGACTGACGCGCACCCCTCTAGCAAATCAAGGAGGCAGTCTAGCGGCTGTGCACACTTGATATGGAAATGGTATCAGCCATCTGATGAAGCATTACCGTCAGGGGTCACTTCCCCTACTTGCTTTTCCAGCTGGCGCAGACGTCGCGCGATGTCATCGAGCTGACGAATGCGTGCCGCGCTTTTGCGCCACTCGGCTGCCGGCTGCATGGCCGTACCGGAAGAATAGGCACCTGGCTCGGTAATCGAGTGGGTTACCATGGTCATCCCGGTAATGAAAACGTTGTCACAAATGTCGATGTGCCCCACCAGCCCTACGCCACCGGCGAGCATGCAGTGCTTGCCGATCCTGGTGCTGCCGGAGATCCCGACGCACGCCGCCATGGCGGTGTGATCACCGACCTGAACGTTGTGGGCAATTTGAATCTGGTTGTCGAGCTTCACACCGTTGCCGATGATGGTATCGGCCAGCGCACCGCGATCTATAGCTGTATTCACGCCGATTTCAACGTCATCGCCGATCAACACGCCACCGATCTGGGCGATTTTCTGCCAGATACCTTTTTCATTGGCAAAACCAAAGCCTTCGCCTCCGAGCACCGCTCCGGACTGAATGACGACCCGTTTGCCGACGCGAACGTCGTGATACAGGGTCACACGCGGCGCGAGCCAGCCACCCTCACCCACCACGCTGCGAGCACCGATGAAGCAATGCGCGCCGACAGTCGTACCGGCTGCAACCTGCGCACCGCTTTCGATCACCACAAAAGCACCGATACTCGCCGCAGGATCGACTACCGCATCCGCAGCGATCACTGCCGTGGGATGTATGCCGGCAGCGGCCTTGGGCTTGGGATCGAACAGGTGAGAAACGCGCGCGTAGGCTGCGTACGGATCCGGCACCACCAGCACATCCCCGCAATGACCTTCGGCGTCAGCGGCTTTGAGCAACAGCGCTGCAGCCTGACTGCCTGCCAGGTACTTACGGTATTGGGGGTTTGCAAGAAAGCTCAACTGAGCTGGGCCAGCCTCCTGCAAGGTGGCTAGCCCAGTAATTGCTTTCTCGGGGTCGCCACGTAGCGTGGCGCCGAGGAACTCGGCCAGCTGGCCGAGCTTAATGGTCACGGTCATGGGTTACTTCAGCTGATTCATGCGCTCGATAACCTGGCGAGTGATGTCGTACTGCGGCTTGACATCAATCACTGCGCCACGCTCGAAGACCAGGTCAAAAGCACCTTTCTTGATGACTTCTTCCACAGCGCTGTCCAGTTTCGGCTTGAGCTGTTTCAGCATTTCACGGTCGGCAACGGCTTTAGCTTCGTTCAGCTCCTTGGACTGGAACTGGAAGTCACGGGCCTTTTGCTTGAATTCAAGCTCCAGACGCTCCCGCTCGCCCTGCTGCATTTTGTCGCCACCGGCCATCAGGCGGTCCTGAATGCCCTTGGCGCTGGTTTCCAGCGCCTTGAGCTTGGTCAGCTGAGGACCGAACTTCTTCTCGGCATCCACGGCGTATTTCTTGGCCGCGTCAGACTCCAGCAAAGCCATCTGATAGTTCAGAACAGCAATTTTCATGTCGGCGAACGCCGGACCTGCTACCAGTACGGTCGCCAGGAGAACCAATTGAGTCAACTTACGCACGATGCACTCCTACAAAATCCATTGTCGTTATTTTGGGACAGACGCTTAGAACGTCTGGCCAAGAGAGAATTGGAACACTTGAGTCTCAGCGTTATCCGGTTTCTTGACTGGCATGGCCAACGCGAAACTCAGAGGACCCAGTGCGGTGACCCACGTCACACCTACACCGACGGAACTGGCCAGGTTGCTCAGACTGACATCGTTGCACTGCGTGTTGGACTTCGACGCAGGGTTGGTATTGGTCGTCTGCTCGCACTTGGAGTCGAACACGTTACCCACATCCCAGAATACCGAGGTACGCAGGGATCGTTGATCCTTGACGAATGGCAGCGGGAACAGAACCTCAGCACCACCTTGAATCAGGACGTTACCACCGAACGGCAGTGGATCCTGGTCCGGGTCAGCAAGAGTACCCGGGTTGCCAGTGCTGAGTGCGCCGCGGCTCGGAGTACTACGCGGCCCCAATGTACTGTCCTTGAAGCCACGAACCGAGTTGAAACCACCAGCATAGTAGTTTTCATAGAATGGCAAGCCATCGGTCGAACCGTAACCGTCGCCATAACCCAATTCGGTGTGCAAGCGCATGGTGTAGTTGTCAGACAATGGCTGGAACAACTGGCCACGGTAATCGAGTTTGAAGAACGACAGGTCGCTACCCGGTACGGTAACTTCCGCCGTCAAGCTTTGAGAATGACCACGGGTCGCCAATACGCCTTTGTTCAAGGTGGACTCGGACCAGCCGGCCGAAGCCTTGAAGTTCAGGTACTGATCGCCTTCACGGTTAACGAAGTCGAAAATCTCGTCGACGGTGTATTGACCGGTCTTGATCTTGTCCTGTTGCCCAGTCAGGCCGAAGGTCAGGCGCGAAGTCTCGCTGATCGGGTAGCCGACGCTCACCCCTGCACCCAGGCTATCCACGGCATAGCTCGCTACATCGACGTCGAGGTCGTTGTAGTCGGTGGTGCGGTAGAAGGCGTTGTAACCCAGGCTCACGCCATCAGCCGTCCAGTAGGGGTCGACAAAACCAAAGTTGTAACGCGTCTGGTACTGGCTTTTGGTCAAGCCGATGCTGACCTTGTTACCGGTACCCAGGAAGTTGTTCTGGGTGATCGAGCCACCGAGGATCAGACCGGCACTCTGGGCGAAACCGACGCTGGCGGTAATCGAACCGGAGGCTTGCTCTTCAACGCTGTAGTTGACGTCCACCTGGTCATCGACACCCGGCACGGCCGGGGTTTCAACGTTGACTTCCTTGAAGAAACCCAGACGTTCCAGACGGGTCTTGGATTGGTCGATCAGGTAGGTCGAAGCCCAGCCGCCTTCCATCTGGCGCATTTCACGACGCAGCACTTCGTCTTCGGACTTGGTGTTGCCACGGAAGTTGATGCGGTTCACGTAAGCACGCTTGCCCGGATCGACCGCGAACAGGATGTCTACGGTGTGATCTTCATCGTGCGGTTGAGGCACGCCATTGACGTTGGCGAAGGTATAGCCCTCGTTACCCAGACGGCGGGTGATCAGTTCGGAGGTGGTGGTCATCAGCTTGCGCGAGAACACCTGGCCTTTTTGCACCAGCAGCAGGGACTTGACCTGGTCTTCAGGGACTTTCAGGTCGCCACTGAGTTTGACGTCACGAACGGTGTATTTCTCGCCTTCGTTGACGTTGACGGTGATGTAGACGTGTTTCTTGTCCGGCGTAATGGATACCTGGGTCGAAGCGATATCCATGTTGATATAGCCACGGTCCAGGTAGTAGGAACGCAGACGCTCCAGGTCACCGGACAGTTTTTCACGGGCGTACTTGTCGTCGTTCTTGAAGAACGACAACCAGTTGGTGGTCTTGAGTTCGAACAGGTCGATCAGGTCTTCATCGGGGAAAACCGTGTTGCCCACCACGTTGATGTGCTGGATAGCGGCAACCGTACCTTCGTTGATGTTGACCTTCAGGCCAACGCGGTTACGCGGTTGCGGCACCACTTCGGTGTCGACGGTAGCCGAGTAGCGACCCTGGGCGACGTACTGGCGCTGCAGTTCGTTACGAACACCTTCAAGGGTGGCACGCTGGAATATCTCGCCTTCGGCCAGACCGGATTGTTTGAGGCCTTTCATCAGGTCTTCGGTAGAGATCGCCTTGTTACCTTCGATCTCGATACTGGCAACAGACGGGCGCTCGACTACCGTGATGACCAGGACGTTGCCATCGCGGCCCAGCTGGATATCTTGAAAGAAACCGGTTTTGAACAACGCACGAGTGGATTCCACCAGGCGACGATCATCCGCCTGTTCACCGACGTTCAACGGCAAAGCACCAAAGACGCTACCCGCGGAGACCCGCTGAAGGCCATTGACGCGAATATCAGAGATAGTGAAGGACTCGGCGTGAACTTCGGCGATCATCAATACGGTGAGAACCGCAGTTAGCAGCAGACGTTTCATGAAGTCCTTTCTTATTCCAACTGGCAATAAACAAACTGCCGCAAAATGCGGCAGATTCGCAATTCAGCGAAGCGTTACAGTCGACCCAGATCATTGATCAGAGCAAGCAACATCACCCCGATCACCAAACTGATACCGATCTGTATCCCCCAACCTTGCACCCGATCCGACAAGGGACGACCACGCGCCCACTCGATCAGATAAAACAACAAATGCCCCCCATCCAGTACCGGAATGGGCAACAAATTCAGAACGCCCAGGCTAATACTCAGATAAGCAAGGAAATTCAAGAAGTCAGCAACGCCCGACTGGGCCGAAGCGCCCGCCACTTTAGCAATGGTTATCGGTCCACTCAAGTTTTTTACCGAGAGCTCGCCGAACAACATTTTCTTCAGAGAATCAAGGGTCAGCACGCTCATGGTCCAGGTGCGTCGAGCCCCCTCGCCAATCGCTGCCAATGGCCCGTAACTGACCTCGCGGATCATTTCCGGTGGCCAATCGACCGCCTTCACCCCCGCCCCCAGGTATCCGCTGGGTGATTTGCGCTCGCCGCGAGCGGCCAGCGTCACCGGGACGTCGATTTGAGCACCGTCGCGCTCAACCCGCAGCATGATTTTGGTATCAGGATGCATACGGACGGTATCGACGACCTGCTGCCAGTCATCCAGCGTACGACCATCAAGCTCCAGCAACCGGTCACCCGTCTTCAGGCCGGCAGCCTGAGCTGGCCCCTTTGGATCGAGTTCAGCCAGGACAGGCGGCAATGCCGGGCGCCACGGGCGAATCCCCAATGAGTGGATAGGGTCGGGCTCGTCAGCCCCTTTGAGCCATTTGTTCAGCGCAAGTTCACGAGGAGAATCAGCCGTGCCCCCCTGTTCGCGAACCATTATCTGCAACGAGCCGCTTTCACCCAGGCGACGAACCAATTGCAGGTTCACCTCCGCCCAGCCGGAAGTCGCCTCACCATCAATGGCCACGATTTCCTGGCCGGGGCTCAAACCCGCCTTGGCCGCAATACTGCCGGACTCGACAGCCCCGATGACTGGACGCACCTGCTCGCTGCCGAGCATTGCCAAACCCCAGAAGAACACCAATGCCAGCAGGAAATTGGCTATCGGCCCTGCAGCTACAATGGCAATGCGCTGACGAACGGATTTGCGATTGAAGGTCTGGCCGAGCTGATCGAGGGGGACTTCACCCTCGCGCTCGTCGAGCATTTTGACGTAGCCGCCCAACGGGATCGCGGCGACGACGAATTCGGTGCCTTGCTTGTCGTGCCAGCGCAGCAAAGGCATGCCGAAGCCTACGGAGAAGCGCAGCACTTTGACCCCACAACGACGCGCGACCCAAAAATGGCCGAACTCGTGGAAGGTAACCAGCACACCCAGAGCAACCAGGGTGCCGACAATCATATAGAGCGCGCTCATCTACTTTCTCCGCAATCCGATCCGCTGCTGCCTGGGTCAACTATCCGCAGCATTTAGCGCCCGTGACGACTCAACCATTGTCCGGCCAGCAATCGCGCCTTCGCGTCCGCCGTGAACACTGCCTCGAGATCACCCACTGCTACTACGGGCTCAAGATTCAATACTTCTTCGATGATACTCGCGATTTCCGGGTAACGAACCCGTTCGTCGAGAAATGCCGCCACCGCCACTTCGTTCGCCGCATTGAGCATCGCTGGCGCGCTGTTCCCCGCCTCGGCCGCCTGACGGGCCAAACGCAGGCAAGGGAAACGTTCTTCATCCGGTGCCTGAAAATCCAGCCGTGCAATGGCAAACAGATCCAGCGGAGCCACACCCGAGTCAATCCGCTCCGGCCAGGCCAGGGCATTGGCGATGGGCGTGCGCATGTCCGGATTACCCAACTGCGCCAGAACAGAACCATCGACGTAGTCGACCAGCGAATGGATCACACTTTGCGGGTGAACCACCACCTCGACCTGGGATGGCCTGGCATCGAACAGCCAGCAGGCTTCGATCAACTCAAGCCCCTTGTTCATCATGCTGGCCGAGTCAACGGAGATTTTTCGCCCCATGGACCAGTTCGGGTGCGCACACGCCTGATCGGGAGAAACATGCGCCAGTTCAGCTATTGGCGTCTGCCGGAACGGACCGCCGGAAGCTGTCAGCAGAATCCGACGTACACCGACCGCCTCGAGGCCACGGGCATAATCGAGCGGCATGCACTGAAAAATCGCGTTGTGCTCGCTATCGATCGGCAGCAACACCGAACCGCTCTTGCGCACCGCCTGCATAAACAGCGCGCCGGACATGACCAGTGCTTCTTTATTGGCCAGGAGGATCTTTTTGCCAGCCTCGACCGCCGCCAGTGTCGGGCGCAATCCCGCTGCACCGACGATGGCCGCCATGACCGTATCGACTTCCGGATCGGAAGCGACCTGACACAAACCTTCCTCACCCACCAGAACACGGGTCGAAAGACCGGCCGCGCGCAAATCATCCTGCAAGGTGCGGGCAGCAGCGACCTCAGGCACGACAGCAAATCGCGGTACATGGCGCACGCACAGCGCCAGCAATTCACTCAAGCGGCTGAAGCCACTCAAGGCAAAGACCTGATAACGGTCAGGATGGCGAGCGATGACGTCGAGCGTACTCAGGCCAATCGAGCCGGTCGCACCCAGAACGGTAATCTGTTGCGAGCGGCTCATGGGGCCGCCATCCACAGCAGCACGGCAAATACCGGAATCGCTGCTGTCAGGCTGTCGATACGATCCAGCACGCCGCCGTGCCCCGGAAGCAGATTGCTGCTGTCCTTGATCCCGGACTGGCGCTTGAACATGCTCTCAGTGAGGTCGCCCACCACCGAAATGAACACGATCAGCGCGGCACCGATCAGCCCTTTGAGCAGCTCGGCCACCGTCCAGTCGCGCACCAGGGCAACCATTGCGGTAATCACCAGACTCAGCGCCAGACCACCGTAAACGCCTTCCCAGCTCTTGCCCGGACTGACCTGCGGTGCGAGCTTGCGCTTGCCGAAAGCACGACCAGAGAAGTAGGCGCCAACATCGGCCCCCCAGACCAACACCATCACCGCCATGATCAGCCAGTTACCCAGCGGGTATTGCTTGATCTGCACCAGACCTTGCCAGGCCGGCAGGAGAATCAACAGGCCGATCACCAACCTGGTCGCCGCATTGGACCAATGCTCGCTCGAATGCGGATAGGTCAGCACCAGATACGTCGCCACCGCCCACCACAACACCGAAGCACCCAATACCCAAGGCGCGAGGCCGGGCAGGATGTACATGAGGAACAGCGCAAAAGCGACCAAGGCGGCATAGCCGACGCGGAACGCCTGAGCGGCGAAACCCGCCAGGCGCGCCCACTCCCAGGCACCCAGGGTCACGACCAGCCCGATGAACAGTGCAAAACCGAAACCTTCAAGCAGGAAAAACCCGCACAGGGCAATCGGCAGCAGGATCAGCGCGGTGATGATTCGTTGTTTAAGCATTAAACCCGGGCTCCAGCCTCGACCTGCTCGCTCGTTTTACCGAAGCGGCGCTGGCGGGAAGCGAAATCGGCCAGCGCATTGCGCATGGCATCGTGTTTGAAGTCCGGCCAGAACAGGTCGGAAAAATACAACTCGGCATAGGCCAGTTGCCAGAGCAGGAAGTTGCTGATGCGGCGCTCGCCACCGGTACGGATACACAGGTCCGGCAACGGCAGGTCGCCCGTGACCAGGCAGGTCTGCAGCAGACCAGGTGTGATGTCTTCCGGACGCAAGTGCCCGGCCTGAACTTCTCGTGCCAGTCGTTGCGCAGCTTGCGCAATATCCCACTGACCGCCGTAATTGGCGGCGATCTGCAGGATAAAACGATTGGCGCCAACCGTCATGGCCTCGGCTTCACGCATGGCAGCCTGCAGCTCCGGATGAAAACGCGAGCGGTCACCAATGATGCGCAGGCTGATGTTGTTGTCGTTGAGGCGCTTGGCCTCACGACGCAGCGCCCTGAAGAACAGATCCATCAAGGCGCTGACCTCATCGGCCGGACGCTGCCAGTTCTCGCTGGAAAAGGCGAACAGGGTCAACACTTCGACCTTGGCCTCGGCACAAACCTCAATGACCGCACGCACCGCATCCACACCCGCTTTATGCCCGGCGACACCCGGCATAAAGCGCTTTTTCGCCCAGCGATTGTTACCATCCATGATAATCGCGACATGGCGCGGCACCGCGGACGGTGCAGTCTGCTTGGTCTTTTCCATGAAAACGCGACCCTTATACGGCCATCAGGTCTTTTTCTTTCTCTGCCAGCTTCGCGTCGATTTCGGCCACGAACTTCTTGGTCAGATCGTCAATCTCGCCAGTGGCGCGACGCTCTTCGTCTTCGCTGATTTCTTTTTCCTTGACCAGATCTTTCAGCGAACTGTTGGCATCACGACGGATGTTACGCACCGCTACACGGGCATCCTCAGCAACGTCGCGAGCCTGCTTGGTGAAGCCACGACGGGTTTCTTCAGTCAGCGCCGGCATGCTGATCAGCAGCAACTCGCCAAGGTTGGTCGGGTTCAGGTTCAGACCAGCACTGCCGATCGCCTTGTCGACAGCACCCAGCATGTTGCGCTCGAAGGCGACGACTTGCAGGGTACGGGCGTCCTTGACGGAGATGTTGGCCACTTGCTTGATCGGGGTGTCGGCGCCGTAGTACGGCACCATCACGCCTTCCAGGATGCTCGGGTGCGCCTGGCCGGTACGAATACGACCGAAGTTGTGCGCCAGCGATTCCACGGACTTCTGCATGCGCTCTTTAGCGTCTTTCTTGATTTCGTTGATCATTGTTCGCCTTCCTCGATCAGGGTTCCTTCAGCGCCGCCATGCACGATGTTCAGCAGGGCGCCGGGCTTGTTCATGTTAAATACGCGTAGCGGCATCTTGTGGTCGCGGCACAGGCAAATGGCCGTCAGATCCATCACACCCAGCTTGCGATCCAGTACTTCATCGTAGGTCAGATGATCGAACTTCTCGGCATGCGGGTCTTTGAACGGGTCAGCGGTGTAGACGCCATCGACCTTGGTCGCCTTGAGCACGACATCGGCATCGATTTCGATTGCACGCAGGCAGGCAGCCGAATCCGTCGTAAAGAACGGGTTACCCGTACCGGCCGCGAAAATCACCACGTCCTTGGAGTTCAAGTGGCGCATGGCCTTGCGGCGATCGTAGTGATCGGTCACGCCTACCATGGAAATGGCCGACATCACGATGGCCGAGATATTGGCACGTTCCAGCGCGTCGCGCATTGCCAGGGCGTTCATCACAGTGGCCAGCATGCCCATGTGGTCGCCGGTAACCCGATCCATGCCCGCCGCGCTGAGCGCCGCGCCGCGGAACAGGTTGCCACCACCGATGACCAGACCGACCTGAACACCGATGCCGACCAGTTGGCCAACTTCCAATGCCATGCGATCCAGAACTTTCGGGTCGATCCCGAACTCTTCCGAGCCCATCAGGGCCTCGCCGCTAAGCTTGAGTAGAATGCGTTTATAGCGAGCCTGATAACCACTGCCCTGCTGAGCCATTGCGAATCTCTCCTGCGGCGTATTTTAAAAATTCTTTGCGAGCTGTTTACAGCTGGCGCTCAATCTAGCTTGGCGCTGCTTCAGCGCCATCGGAACATGGCTTTGTAAGCCAGTTCCAAAAGGAAACCAAATAAAAATTGGTGCCCCATCTGAAAAGAGGCTGCGCGCGTAAGCGGGCAGCCTCTTCTGGGCGACAGTTAAAAAACCGTCTTATTGCTTGGCGGCAGCCAGCTGGGCAGCAACTTCTTCTGCGAAGTTGTCCACTGGCTTCTCGATGCCTTCGCCTACCTTGAAGTAAGTGAAGGAAACGATTTCAGCGCCGGCTTTCTTGGCCAGGGCACCCACGGTGACTTCCGGGTTCATGACGAAAGCTTGCTCGACCAGGCTGGCTTCAGCCAGGAACTTGGTGATACGACCAGCAATCATCTTCTCGACGATTTCAGCTGGCTTGCCTTTCATCTTGTCTTCGTTCAGGGTCAGGAAAACGCCCTTCTCGCGCTCGATGGCCTCTGGCGAAACCTGCGATGGCAGCAGGAACTCAGGGTTGCTTGCCGCCACGTGCATGGCGATCTCTTTGGCCAGCTGAACATCGCCGCCCTTGAGAACAACAGCAACACCGATCTTGTTACCGTGCAGGTAGGTGCCGACTACGTCACCCTCTACGCGTACCAGGCGACGAATGTTGACGTTTTCGCCAACTTTGGCCACCAGGGCTTCACGGGCCGATTCCTGAGCGGCGATCAGCGGAGCTGCGTCGGTCAGTTTTTCGTCGAAGGCTTTTTCTACGCTGGCAGCAACGAAGTTCTTGAAGTCGTCTTGCAGGGCCAGGAAGTCGGTCTGCGAGTTCACTTCCAGCAGCACGGCTACCTTGTCGTCAGCCTTGATGGCGATAGCGCCTTCAGCGGCAACGTTGCCGGCTTTCTTGGCAGCCTTGATGGCGCCCGAAGCACGCATGTCATCAATGGCTTTCTCGATGTCGCCGCCAGCCTTGGTCAAGGCCTTTTTGCAATCCATCATGCCTTCGCCGGTACGCTCGCGCAGTTCTTTGACCAACGCTGCAGTAATCTCTGCCATTTCAAAATCCTCTTGGATAGGTTTTCAACCATTCCACCCGATCGAACGGGCGATCAATTCTTCCCGAACCACCCTTGTTAGCTGCCGCACGTTACAGATAGAGCAGTGGGCGCCGACAAATGGTTTTCGAGGTGGCAAAAAGGGGGCCAAGCCCCCTTTTTGCTTACTGAGTCAACGCCAAGGCGTCAATTACTCAGCTGCAGCCTGAGTTTCTTCAGCTGCGAACTCAACGGTGCCGCCGGCAACATTGTTGCGACCGCGGATGACAGCGTCAGCCATCGAACCCATGTACAGCTGGATAGCGCGGATTGCGTCATCGTTGCCTGGGATGATGTAGTCAACGCCTTCCGGGCTGCTGTTGGTATCGACTACGCCGATAACCGGGATGCCCAGTTTGTTGGCTTCGGTGATCGCGATGCGCTCGTGATCAACGTCGATAACGAACAGAGCGTCTGGCAGACCGCCCATGTCCTTGATACCACCCAGGGAACGATCCAGCTTTTCCAGGTCACGGGAGCGCATCAGCGCTTCTTTCTTGGTCAGCTTGGCGAAAGTACCGTCTTCGGCTTGAACTTCAAGGTCACGCAGACGCTTGATGGAAGCACGGATGGTTTTGAAGTTGGTCAGCATGCCGCCCAACCAGCGGTGATCGACGTACGGCGAACCGCAACGTGCCGCTTCTTCAGCAACGATCTTGCCAGCGGAACGCTTGGTGCCGACGAACAGAATCTTGTTTTTGCCCTGGGCCAGACGCTCTACGAAAGTCAGAGCTTCGTTGAACATTGGCAGGGTTTTTTCAAGGTTGATGATGTGGATCTTGTTACGCGCGCCGAAAATGTACTTGCCCATTTTCGGGTTCCAGTAACGGGTCTGGTGACCGAAGTGCACACCGGCCTTCAGCATATCGCGCATGTTGACTTGGGACATGATAGTTCCTTAATAAGTCGGGTTTGGCCTCCACGTATCCCAATGACCAACCAGCAGCATCAGCTGAAGGCACCCAGGTCATCGTGTCGACACGTGTGTGGATTTAGGCTTTTCGGGACATCCCCGGAAAGCGGCGCATTTTATATCACAAGGCAGGGCAAAACGGAACCCGGATTCTGAAATCCTGGCGGACGCTTTGCTCCATCCCTTGGAATCCGCCAAGAATGCACCATTCTATAGAGAGAAGCGATGCACACAGGCGCAGATTTGCGCTGATCGTCTGGTAGAATCGCATTTTTCAGGGCTGCGAAGATCAATCGCGCAACGCCCTTTCCGTTTAGAAAGCGCCGCCTGGCGCAGAGAGAGCCTGTATGACCGTCACCCTCAAAACCCCCGAGGATATCGCCAAAATGCGTATCGCCGGCAAACTGGCCGCCGATGTGCTGGAAATGATTGCCGAACATGTCAAGCCGGGTGTTACCACCGATCAGTTGAACCAGATCTGCCACGACTACATCGTCAATGAGCAGAAAGCCATCCCTGCCCCGCTCAACTACAAGGGCTATCCGAAGTCGATCTGCACGTCGATCAACCACGTTGTCTGCCACGGCATCCCGAACGACAAGCCGCTGAAAGATGGCGACACCCTGAACATCGACGTCACCGTCATCAAGGACGGTTACCACGGCGACACCAGCCGCATGTTCCACGTCGGCACCGTGCCGGTCTGGGCCGAGCGCCTGTCCCAGGTCACCCAGGAATGCATGTACAAGGCGATTGAAATCGTCAAACCCGGCTGCCGCCTGGGCGACATCGGCGAAATCATCCAGAAGCACGCTGAAAAGAACGGTTTCTCGGTGGTTCGCGAATTCTGCGGCCACGGTATCGGCAAGGTGTTCCACGAAGAACCGCAGATCCTGCATTACGGCCGCGCTGGCACCGGCATGGAACTCAAGGCCGGCATGACCTTCACCATCGAGCCGATGATCAACCAGGGCCGTGCCGACACCAAGGTACTGGGCGACGGCTGGACCGCGATCACCAAGGACCGCAAGCTCTCGGCACAGTGGGAACATACCCTCCTGGTGACCGAAACCGGTTACGAGATCTTCACCCTGCGCAGCGATGACACCATCCCTCGCGTTTCGGCCTGATCCCGCCACCGAACCTCGCCTATAGAAAGGAAAGCCAATCGATGCCGCAGGTGGATCCCGAACTCTTCGACCGTGGCCAGTTCCAGGCGGAACTGGCCCTGAAGGCAAGCCCGATCGCGGCTTTCAAGAAGGCGATCCGCCAGGCCCGCGAAGTGCTCGACACGCGCTTTCGCGATGGCCGGGACATTCGCCGGCTGATCGAGGATCGCGCCTGGTTCGTCGATAACATCCTGCAAAAGGCCTGGGAGCAGTTCAGCTGGAGCGAGGACGCCGACATCGCGCTGGTCGCGGTCGGCGGCTACGGCCGTGGTGAATTGCACCCTTACTCCGATATCGATTTGCTGATCCTGCTGGACAGCGCCGACCACGAAGTTTTCCGCGATTCCATCGAGCGTTTTCTGACGCTGCTGTGGGACATCGGCCTGGAGGTCGGTCAGAGCGTTCGCTCGGTCGACGAATGCGCCGTCGAGGCCCGCGCCGACCTGACGGTCGTCACCAACCTGATGGAAAGCCGCACCATCGCCGGCCCCGAGCATCTGCGCCAGCGCATGCTGGACGTCACCAGCACCGGGCACATGTGGCCGAGCAAGGACTTCTTCCTGGCCAAGCGTGCCGAACAAAAGGCCCGCCACCACAAGTACAACGACACCGAATACAACCTGGAACCCAACGTCAAAGGCTCACCCGGCGGCCTGCGGGATATCCAGACGATTCTGTGGGTGGCCCGTCGCGAGTACGGCACCCTGAACCTGCGGGCACTGGCTGGCGAAGGATTCCTGGTCGAGAGTGAAAACGCCCTGCTCGCCTCCTCCCAGGAGTTCCTGTGGAAGGTTCGCTATGCCCTGCACATGCTCGCCGGCCGTTCCGAAGACCGCCTGCTGTTCGATCACCAGCGCACCATTGCCGGGCTGCTGGGCTTCAAAGGCGACGACGCCAAGCAAGCCATCGAAAACTTCATGCAGCAGTATTACCGGGTGGTCATGAGCATCGCCCAGCTCAGCGACCTGATCATCCAGCACTTCGAGGAAGTCATCCTCGCACCGGAAGACGAAGCCCCACCGCAGCCGATCAACTCGCGCTTCCAGTTGCATGACGGTTATATCGAGGCACGCAATAACAACGTCTTCCGCCGCACGCCGTTCGCGATGCTCGAAATCTTCGTGCTGATGGCCCAGCAGCCGGAAATCAAGGGCGTGCGCGCCGATACCATTCGTCTGCTGCGGGAACACCGCCACCTGATCGACGACGACTTCCGCAATGATATTCGCAACACCAGCCTGTTTATCGAATTGTTCAAATGCAAGATCGGTATCCACCGCAACCTGCGGCGGATGAACCGGTACGGCATCCTGGGGCGCTATCTGCCCGAATTCGGTTTTATCGTCGGGCAGATGCAGCATGACCTGTTCCACATCTATACGGTCGACGCGCACACCCTGAACCTGATCAAACACCTGCGTAAGTTGCAGTACACCCAGGTGTCGGAAAAATTCCCGCTGGCCAGCAAGCTCATGGGCAAGCTGCCCAAACCCGAGCTGATTTACATGGCCGGCCTGTACCATGACATAGGCAAAGGCCGGCATGGCGACCACTCGGACATCGGCGCGGTCGATGCCGAGGCGTTTTGCCAGCGCCATCAGCTGCCAGTGTGGGACAGCCGCCTGATCGTGTGGCTGGTGCAAAACCACCTGGTGATGTCGACCACCGCCCAGCGCAAAGATTTGTCCGACCCGCAGGTGATCCACGATTTCGCCCAGATCGTCGGCGACGAAACCCGCCTCGACTACCTCTATGTGCTGACCGTCTCCGACATCAACGCGACCAACCCGACCCTGTGGAATTCCTGGCGCGCCAGCCTGCTGCGCCAGCTCTACACCGAGACCAAGCGCGCCCTGCGTCGCGGCCTGGAAAACCCGGTGGATCGCGAAGAGCAGATCCGCCAGACCCAGAGCGCCGCTCTGGATATCCTGGTGCGCGGCGGCACCGACCCGGACGATGTCGAGCAACTGTGGGCGCAGTTGGGCGATGACTATTTCCTGCGTCACACCGCCGGCGACGTCGCCTGGCACAGCGACGCGATCCTCCAGCAACCGGCCGACGGCGGGCCACTGGTACTGATCAAGGAAACCACCCAGCGCGAGTTCGAAGGCGGTACGCAGATCTTCATCTATGCCCCGGACCAGCACGACTTCTTTGCCGTGACCGTGGCGGCGATGGACCAGCTCAACCTTAACATTCACGACGCCCGGGTCATCACCTCCAGCAGCCAGTTCACCCTCGACACCTATATCGTGCTCGACACCGACGGCGACTCGATTGGCGACAATCCGGCGCGGGTTAAACAGATCCGCGAGGGCCTGACCGAAGCCCTGCGCAACCCGGACGACTACCCGACCATCATCCAGCGCCGGGTGCCGCGCCAGCTCAAGCATTTCGCCTTTGCACCGCAGGTGACGATCCACAACGACGCCCAGCGCCCAGTGACGGTGCTGGAACTCACGGCGCCCGACCGCCCGGGCCTGCTGGCGCGGATTGGCACGATCTTCCTGGAGTTCGATCTGTCGCTGCAGAACGCCAAGATCGCCACCCTCGGCGAGCGCGTGGAAGACGTGTTCTTCATCACCGACGCCAACAATCAGCCGTTGTCCGACCCGCTGCTGTGCAGCCGCCTGCAGGATGCGATCGTCGAACAACTGAGCGTCAACCAGGAACCTGATATCAAACTGTCGCGAATCAGCATCTGAACCAACAACGCGAGCCTGCCCTTTGTAGGAGCTGGCTTGCCAGCGATGGACTAAAGAGCGCCGCGCTTACCCAGTAAGCACGCGTTATCGTTGACGACCTTCGCTGGCAAGCCAGCTCCTACAGGAAACAGGGCTTGCCCGTTCCCACACCGAACGAGATACATTGATGAACAACGCCCTGTCCCAGCTCCAGCCCTACCCGTTCGAGAAACTCCGCGCCCTGCTTGGCAGCGTGACGCCGAACCCGGACAAGCGTCCGATCGCGCTGTCCATCGGCGAGCCGAAACACCGTTCGCCAAGCTTTGTCGCCGAGGCCCTGGCCAGCAATCTGGAAAAAATGGCTGTGTACCCGACCACACTCGGTATCCCGGAGCTGCGTGAAGCCATTGCGGCATGGTGCGAGCGTCGCTTCGACGTCCCCAAGGGCTGGATCGACCCCGCTCGCAACGTGTTGCCGGTCAACGGCACTCGCGAAGCGCTGTTCGCCTTCACCCAGACCGTGGTCAACCGTGGCGATGACGCGCTGGTGGTCAGCCCGAACCCGTTCTATCAGATCTACGAAGGCGCGGCGTTCCTCGCCGGGGCCAAGCCGCATTACCTGCCGTGCCTGGACGAAAACGGCTTCAACCCGGATTTCGACGCCGTGTCGCCAGAGATCTGGAAACGCTGCCAAATCCTGTTCCTGTGCTCGCCAGGCAACCCGACCGGTGCTTTGATTCCGGTGCAAACCCTGAAAAAGCTGATCGCCCTGGCCGACGAATATGACTTCGTGATTGCCGCCGATGAGTGCTACAGCGAGCTGTACTTCGACGAACAAACCCCGCCGCCTGGCCTGCTCAGCGCTTGCGCAGAACTGGGTCGCAAGGACTTCAAGCGTTGCGTGGTGTTCCACAGCCTGTCCAAGCGTTCGAACCTGCCGGGACTGCGTTCAGGCTTTGTTGCCGGTGACGCCGACATCCTCAAGGGCTTCCTGCTCTATCGCACCTACCACGGCTGCGCGATGCCGGTTCAAACACAACTGGCCAGTGTTGCCGCGTGGAATGACGAGGTGCATGTGCGCGCCAACCGTGCGCTGTATCGCGAGAAATTCGATGCGGTTCTGGAAATCCTCAGCCCGGTCATGGACGTACAGCGCCCGGATGGCAGCTTCTACCTGTGGCCGAATGTAGCCGGTGACGACGCCGCCTTCTGCCGCGACCTGTTCGAGCAGGAACACGTGACCGTGGTGCCGGGTTCTTACCTGTCGCGGGATGTGGATGGCGTCAACCCGGGTGCCGGGCGTGTGCGCATGGCACTGGTGGCGCCGCTTGCCGAGTGTGTCGAAGCTGCCGAGCGGATTCGCGCGTTCATCCAGCGCCGCAAATAACCGCGCCGCCGCTCAGGGCCAGGTGTTGTTTCACCTGGCCGAGTTTGGCCTCACTCAAATCCAGTTCCCCCAACACCTCACGCAACACGTCATCGCCAATCTGGTGATGACGACTGAGGCTGTACAATTCCAGGCGCTGCGCCCGCAACGCCTTCAAACGCAGGCGCCGCGCACTTCATTACGCCGTTTGTCGTCCGGACTGGCTTCAGCGCCACGCAACACAGGTTTTGTGCCACAGCCGCCGCGAAACCGTTCGGCCATGGCATAATCCGTCACCTTTCAAATCCAGCACCTGTAAAGGGGGCGATTCCTTGGCCGTTTCAAGCAAAACGTTGCACCTTTTCGGCATCAAAGCCTGTGACACCATGAAAAAGGCGCGCACCTGGCTCGATGAACACGCTGTCAGCTATGACTTTCATGATTACAAAGCGGTCGGTATCGACCGTGAACACCTGACCCAATGGTGCAACGAGCACGGCTGGGAAGTGGTGTTGAACCGTGCAGGCACGACCTTTCGCAAGCTCGACGACGAACGCAAAGCCGATCTCGACCAGACGAAAGCCATCGAACTGATGCTCGCACAGCCCTCGATGATCAAGCGCCCGGTGCTCGATCTCGGTGACCGAACCCTGATTGGCTTCAAGCCAGACATCTACGCGGCCGCGCTCAAGTAAGCAGCCCGTTCAATTTTGTTAGAGGTATACACATGTCCACTACCCTGTTCAGCCTGGCCTTCGGCGTCGGCACTCAAAACCGTCAAGGCGCATGGCTGGAAGTGTTCTACGCCGCCCCGGTACTCAAGCCATCGGCTGAAGTCCTCGCCGCCATCACACCGATCCTGGGTTACACCGAAGGCAATCAGGCCATTGCGTTCAGCACCGCCCAGGCCTCGCAACTGGCTGAAGCACTGAAAAGCGTCGATGCTGCCCAGGCCGCCCTGCTGACCCGCCTGGCCGAGAGTCACAAGCCGCTGGTTGCCACCTTGCTGGCTGAAGACGCCCAGCTGTCGTCCACCCCGGAGGCCTACCTCAAGCTGCACCTGCTGAGCCATCGCCTGGTCAAGCCACACGGCCTGAACCTGGCCGGCATCTTCCCGCTGCTGCCGAACGTGGCCTGGACCAGCCAGGGCGCGGTCGATCTGAGCGAACTGGCTGAACTGCAACTCGAAGCCCGCCTGCGCGGCGAGCTGCTGGAAGTATTCTCGGTGGACAAGTTCCCGAAAATGACCGACTACGTGGTTCCGGCCGGCGTGCGTATCGCCGACGCTGCGCGTCTGCGCCTGGGTGCCTACGTTGGCGAAGGCACCACCGTGATGCACGAAGGCTTCATCAACTTCAACGCCGGCACCGAAGGCCCGGGCATGATCGAAGGCCGCGTTTCCGCTGGCGTATTCGTCGGCAAGGGTTCGGACCTGGGCGGCGGCTGCTCGACCATGGGCACCCTGTCGGGCGGCGGCAACATCGTGATCAAGGTCGGCGAAGGCTGCCTGATCGGCGCCAACGCCGGTATCGGTATCCCGTTGGGCGACCGCAATACCGTCGAGTCGGGCCTGTACGTGACCGCCGGCACCAAAGTCGCGCTGCTGGACGAAAACAATCAACTGGTCAAAGTGGTCAAGGCCCGTGAACTGGCCGGCCAGACCGACCTGCTGTTCCGTCGCAATTCGGAAACCGGTGCCGTGGAATGCAAAACCCACAAATCGGCCATCGAACTGAACGAAGCGCTGCACGCTCACAACTAAGCAGCACACGTCCACCTGTAGGAGCGAGCCTGCTCGCGAAAAACGTAAGGGCAACGCGGTTATTCAGACAATGCGCGTTATCGTTCACGTCCATCGCGAGCAGGCTCGCTCCTACAGGGGTCTGGCGTACGCCCGCCCATGTTCACCAGGGCCGAACAACATGATGATTCTCTCTCCCTGGCGTGCCGATTTTCCGGCCATCGCCGCCCTGCAACGGCAAGGCCAGACCTATCTGGACAACGCCGCCACCACGCAAAAACCTCAAGCCCTGCTGGATGCCCTGGCGCATTACTACGCCAACGGCGCGGCCAACGTGCATCGGGCGCAGCATTTGCCCGGCGCCCACGCCACCCAGGCTTTCGAAGACAGCCGCCGCAAAGCCGCGCAATGGCTCAATACTGGCGATTGCGGTCAGATCATCTTTACCCACGGCTCGACGTCCGCGCTGAATCTCCTGGCCTACGGCCTGGAACATCTTTTCAATCCGGGCGACGAGATTGTCATCAGCGCCCTGGAGCATCACGCCAACCTGCTGCCGTGGCAGCAACTGGCGCACCGTCGCGACCTGAAACTGGTGATCCTGCCGCTGGATGCCGACGGCGTGATCGACCTTGAAGCCGCGACCGGCTTGATCGGCTCGCGCACACGTCTGCTGGCCGTCAGTCAACTGTCCAACGTGATTGGCGCGTGGCAGCCACTGCCTCAATTGCTGGCACTGGCCAAGGCGCACAACGCCCTGACCGTGATCGACGGTGCCCAAGGCGTGGTCCATGGCCGCCACGACGTGCAAGCGCTGGGCTGCGATTTTTATGTGTTCTCCAGCCACAAGCTCTACGGCCCCGATGGCCTGGGCGTGTTGTTCGGGCGCAATACAGCGTTGCAACAGCTGCGTCCCTGGCAGTTCGGCGGCGAAATGGTGCTGGATGCCAATTATCACGACGCACGCTTTCGCCCGGCACCGCTGGGTTTCGAGGCCGGGACGCCGCCGATTGCCAGTGTGATCGGCCTGGGAGCAACCCTGGATTACCTCGCAGGGCTTGATCAGGACGCCGTATCCGTCCATGAAGCGGCGCTGCATGCCTGTCTGCTCAAGGGCCTTGAAGCGCGCAACGGCATTCGCCTGCTGGGCAAGCCGCAAGTGGCACTGGCCAGTTTTACCGTCGAGGGCGTACATAATTCCGATCTCGCGCATTTGCTGACCGAACAAGGGATCGCAGTGCGTGCCGGCCATCACTGCGCCATGCCGCTGCTTAAACGCTTTGAACTGGCCGGGGCGATTCGGGTGTCGTTGGCGCTGTACAACGATTCCGAAGACCTGGAGCGGTTCTTTGAAGCCTTGGATCAGGCGCTGGAGCTATTGCGATGAACCTGCCTGCCGATGCCGTGACGGCACTCGAAACCTTTCAGAAAGCGGCCGGCTGGGAACAACGCGCGCGCCTGCTGATGCAATGGGGCGAGCGTCTGCCGGCCTTGAGTGATGCGCAGATGTGTGATGCCAACCGGGTGCACGGCTGTGAAAGCCAGGTGTGGCTGGTGGGCGAATTGCGCGATGGTCATTGGCTGTTCTGCGCCAACAGCGATGCGCGGCTGATTCGCGGGTTGGTGGCGTTGCTGCTGGCGCGGGTCAACGGGTTGTCGGCGGCTGAGTTGCAGCAGGTGGATTTGCCGGACTGGTTCAATCAGTTGGGGTTGGGGCGGCAGTTGTCCGAATCGCGCAGTAATGGCTTGAATGCGGTGCTTCAGCGGATGCGGGAGTTAGCTCAATAAAGGGGCTGCTTCGCAGCCCATCGCGAGCAAGCTCGCTCCTACAGGATCACCGAAATCCCTGTGGGAGCGAGCTTGCTCGCGATGGGGTCATCAGCCTTACAGATCAGGCCTGCGGCTTGACCCGCTCCGCCGGCCGCCGCACACCCGCCACGATCTTGTCCACAGCCTTGGTCGCCGCAACCATGCCGAACGTCGCCGTCACCATCATCACCGCGCCAAACCCGCCGGCGCAGTCGAGCTTCACGCCATCACCGACAAAACTTTTCTGCAGGCAAATGCTGCCATCCGGTTTCGGGTAACGCAGTTGTTCGGTGGAAAACACGCACGGCACGCTGTAATGGCGGGTCACGGTGCGTGAGAAGCCGTAGTCGCGGCGCAGTGTCGAGCGCACTTTCGAGGCCAACGGATCATTGAACGTGCGGTTCAGGTCACAGACCTGGATCAACGTCGGGTCAATCTGTCCGCCCGCGCCGCCGGTGGTGATGATCTGGATCTTGCGCCGCTTGCACCAGGCGATCAGCGCAGCCTTGGCGTTGACGCTGTCGATGCAGTCGATCACGCAATCGATGTTCGGTGTGATGTACTCGGCCATGGTGTCGCGGGTGACGAAGTCAGGCACCGCGTGCACCGTGCAGTCCGGATTGATCCCGCGCAGACGCTCGGCCATCACCTCGACCTTGGGCTTGCCGACGGTACTGTCCAGCGCATGCAGCTGACGGTTGGCATTGCTGACGCAGACGTCGTCCAGGTCGAACAGCGAAATCTCGCCGACCCCACAGCGGGCCATGGCTTCCGCCGCCCAGGAACCGACACCACCGACGCCAACGATCGCCACATGGGCCGCGCGCAGGCGCTCAAGGCCTTCGATGCCATACAAACGGGCGATGCCTGCAAACCGCGGATCTTCTGTACTCATGACCATTACCCCAAAAACCGGCGGGCATTATATGGCGATATGAAGACAAAATCAGTTACAGGAAAAAGCGAAAGAACTTTAGCGAAACCAGATTGCCCAATGTCTGGCAATTCCCTGTCCGCTGTACGACAAGAGAATGCCCGGTGTAGGATGCGCGCCCCTTGGCGACCGCCAACCGTTCCTTCGTTCCACAGTCTTTGGAACCCGAAATAGCTATGTCATCGCGTAAATTTGGACTCAATCTGGTCGTGGTGCTCGCCATCGCAGCCTTGTTTACCGGCTTCTGGGCGCTGATCAACCGCCCGGTCACCGCCCCCAACTGGCCTGAACAGATCTCCGGCTTCTCGTACTCGCCATTCCAGCAGGGCCAGTTCCCACAGAAAGACCAGTACCCGACCGACGATCAAATGCGTCGCGACCTGGAGATCATGAGCAAGCTGACGGACAACATCCGCACCTACTCGGTCGATGGCACCCTGCAAGACATCCCGAAACTGGCGGAAGAGTTCGGCTTGCGAGTGACCCTGGGGATCTGGATCAGCCCGGACCAGGAGCGCAACGAACGGGAAATTACCCGCGCCATTGAAATCGCCAACTCCTCGCGTAGCGTGGTTCGTGTGGTGGTGGGCAACGAAGCGATCTTCCGCAAGGAAATTACCGCCCAGGAACTCAGCGTCATGCTCGATCGCGTGCGTGCCGCCGTGAAGGTGCCGGTAACCACGTCCGAGCAGTGGCACGTGTGGGAAGAACACCCGGAACTGGCCAAGCACGTCGACCTGATCGCCGCGCACATCCTGCCTTACTGGGAATTCATCCCGATGGACAAGGCTGGGCAGTTCGTCCTCGACCGCGCCCGCGACCTGAAAAAGATGTTCCCGAAAAAGCCACTGCTGCTGTCCGAAGTGGGCTGGCCGAGCAACGGCCGCATGCGCGGTGGCGCCGATGCCTCCCCGGCGGACCAGGCGATCTACCTGCGAACCCTGGTCAACAAACTCAACCGTCAGGGCTTCAACTACTTCGTGATCGAAGCGTTTGACCAGCCGTGGAAGGCCAGTGACGAAGGTTCCGTCGGCGCCTACTGGGGCGTGTTCAACGCCGCGCGCCAGCAGAAGTTCAACTTCGAAGGCCCGGTGGTGGCGATTCCGCAGTGGCGTGTACTGGCCATCGGTTCGGTGGTGCTGGCGCTGTTGTCGCTGACCCTGCTGATGATCGACGGCTCGGCCCTGCGCCAGCGTGGCCGTACCTTCCTGACCTTCATTGCGTTCCTGTGCGGTTCGGTGCTGGTGTGGATCGGTTACGACTACAGCCAGCAATACAGCACCTGGTTCAGCCTGACCGTTGGCTTCTTGCTTGCCCTAGGTGCGCTCGGTGTGTTTATCGTGTTGCTGACCGAAGCCCATGAACTGGCCGAAGCGGTGTGGGTGCACAAGCGCCGGCGTGAGTTCCTGCCGGTGGAAGGCGATTCCAGCTACCGCCCGAAAGTGTCGATTCACGTGCCCTGCTACAACGAGCCGCCGGAGATGGTCAAACAGACCCTCAACGCCCTGGCCAACCTCGACTATCCGGACTTCGAAGTCCTGATCATCGACAACAACACCAAGGACCCGGCGGTCTGGGAACCGGTGCGCGATTATTGCGAAACCCTCGGCCCGCGCTTCAAGTTCTTCCACGTGGCACCGCTGGCCGGCTTCAAGGGCGGCGCGTTGAACTACCTGATTCCGCACACTGCCAAGGATGCCGAAGTCATTGCCGTGATCGACTCGGACTACTGCGTCGACCGCAACTGGCTCAAGCACATGGTGCCGCACTTCGCCGACCCGAAAATCGCCGTGGTGCAGTCGCCGCAGGATTACCGCGACCAGAACGAAAGCACCTTCAAGAAGCTCTGCTACGCGGAATACAAAGGCTTCTTCCACATCGGCATGGTCACCCGCAACGACCGTGACGCGATCATCCAGCACGGCACCATGACCATGACCCGTCGCTCGGTGCTCGAAGAGCTGGGCTGGGCCGACTGGTGCATCTGTGAAGATGCCGAACTGGGCCTGCGGGTATTCGAAAAAGGCCTGTCGGCGGCGTACTACCACACCAGCTATGGCAAGGGCCTGATGCCCGATACCTTTATCGACTTCAAGAAACAGCGTTTCCGCTGGGCTTACGGAGCGATCCAGATCATCAAGCGTCATACCGCCAGCCTGCTGCGCGGCAAAGACACCGAGCTGACCCGTGGCCAGCGTTACCACTTCCTCGCGGGCTGGTTGCCGTGGGTGGCGGACGGCATGAACATCTTCTTCACCGTCGGCGCGCTGTTGTGGTCGGCGGCAATGATCATCGTGCCGCAACGGGTCGATCCACCGCTGCTGATTTTCGCGATCCCGCCGTTGGCGCTGTTCGTGTTCAAGGTCGCCAAGATCATCTTCCTCTACCGTCGTGCGGTTGGGGTGAATCTGAAGGATGCGTTCTGCGCGGCGCTGGCCGGCCTGGCGTTGTCCCACACCATCGCCAAAGCGGTGCTGTACGGCTTCTTCACCAGCAGCATTCCGTTCTTCCGTACGCCGAAGAATGCCGACAACCACGGCTTCTGGGTGGCGATTTCGGAAGCTCGGGAAGAAATGTTCATCATGCTGCTGTTGTGGGGCGCGGCCCTGGGGATCTACCTGGTGAACGGCATGCCGAGCAACGACATGCGCTTCTGGATCACCATGTTGCTGGTGCAGTCGCTGCCGTACGTCGCAGCGCTGATCATGGCGTTCCTGTCGTCGCTGCCCAAACCGGTGGTTGAGCCAGAACCTGCAACAGCGTAATCCGTTATTAGATAACGTCAAACGGCGGCCTTCGGGTCGCCGTTTTGCTTTAGAATGATCGCCCTTTTCAATGCCAACACACTCGGTAGGAGCTGCCGAAGGCTGCG